>NZ_PNDU01000404.1:0-4804 GCF_005886635.1 Pseudoalteromonas sp. S558
CTTATATATAGGGTCTATTTAACGTTAAGAAAATTACGCTAGAACTAGGCAAAAATTTTTGTATCTAGTTGTTCTAAATAAAAAATTTTTAACGACGTTATAGTGCAATTTAATTCGTTAAATTGATTAAAGGTTTATGCAGTTTGGTATAAAATATGCCCACTTTTAAACGGCATTATAAGTCTTGATGCGGACCAAATACTTCATAATGGATATGCTCGTTTTTAACACCTAACTCAAGCAATTGATTTTTTATAAATGCCATGAACCCCGCAGGGCCACACAAGTAAAAGTCGCCATTCGTTAATGGTAATTGTGTTTGTACTGCGTTTAAATTCATCAGCCCTATAAAGTCAGCGCCCTCAACGGCTTGATTAAACCACGTCATTGTTTGTAAACGGTTATATACTGCATTTAGTCCATTCAAATATTTTGCAAACGAATGCTGCTGAGTATTTTCACATGCATGTAAATACACAATATCTTGATTAGAGTTATCACTTAATAACGTTTCAAGCATGGCAAGCATAGGCGTTTGCCCAACACCTGCTGAAATAAGTACCGCAGGGTTTGTATTGCTACGCAAAAAGAAGTCACCCGCTGGTGGATATAACTCAACAATAGCGCCCAGCTCTAGTGCGTGTAAATGATTAGACACCATGCCAAGCTTTGGCTGTAGCTCTTTTTTAACACTAATACGATAGTTTTTAGCATTGCTTTTTTGTGAAATAGAATACTGACGTATTTCTTCATATTCGGCGCCCTCTGGTTTAACTTTTATACCTAAATATTGCCCTGGCTTATGTGTGATAACCGCCTCACCGTCAACTGGCGTAAGTGTAAAACTCGTAACAAGCTCAGATTCAACCTGCTTGTTGGTTATTTTAAACTCACGAGTACCTGCCCAGCCGCCATGCTTATTTTTACTGTGCGCATATAAAGCCGCTTCTTCAGTTATACAAATATCAGCAAGTAGTGCGTATGCTTCACGCCACGCGTACTCTACATCGGGAGTAAACTGCTCGGGAATAAGCTCTTTTAGTGTGCCAATTAAATGCGCACCTACAATTGGGTAATGTTCAGGTAAAATATTTAAGCTCGTGTGCTTATGGTTAATACGGGCCAGTGCTTCTTTTAATACGGCTAAATTATCAATATTTTGTGCATACGCAGCCAATGCATTAAAAAGTGCAAATTGCTGACGACCCGTATCTTGATTCGCCATATTAAAAATATTTTTAAGCTCTGGATTATGACTAAACATGCGCTTATAAAAATGATCGGTAACAACCGTGCCCGCCTGCGCTAATAACGGAACAGTGCTTTTTACAATCTCAATGGTTTTATCAGATAACATAGTGTTTTCCTGTAGGTGAACTAACCACGACGCCCATCAACACGACGCCGCGTTAATATAGGTGTGCAGTGAATTAAAAATAATAAAAAAGCCACTAACCACAGCAGAGCACTTATTTGCCAAGCTAGGTGAGGCCCAATAATAAAAGGGAGTAGTGAACGAGTAATTGCAGCAACTAGCACGAGAGCAAATGCAACGGCCATATAATGAGGAATAGTGAGCGTTCGCCCTGTATGACCATGTGATACACGAGTCATCATGGCTAAAATCATCATGCTTATTGTGCCAATAGTAATGAGGTGTAATGCATCTTTAAATGCAACCGTACTGCCAATAAAGCTTATTGCCACCAGCATTAACCCAATACCTAAAGCTAAATACGAAAAATGCAAAGACCACAACAAAGGTATTTTAAGTACTTTACTATTCCACCAATAGAAAGAGCGGGCCAAGTGCAATACAGCGACACTCGCCACCACAGGAGCTGGACTAATAGGGCTTAAAAATAATTTACTAATAAAAAATAAAGTAATAGCCAGTACAGATAAATACAAAACAACTTTATCTATTTTAGGAGTGCGTACTTGCTCAGTAAGGCCCAATCCCTTGGCTGTAAAAAAGGGCAAAACGCGGCCTGCCACAATGCCAACAAGTAAAGTCATTACCAGTACTGCGGTATCAACCACAGCCATTGCAAGCTGCATTTTTTGCTCTAGCACTAGTATTAAATACAACGTATTGAGCGCACATAGCACCGCTAAAATGGCTAAAAATGGATAGTTACTTTTGCTATTTGCTTTTAATAACATATTCGCCAACGCGGTTATGGCACCCAGCCACCACACAACTTGCAATATAAGTGCTGCATATAAATTAAAATAAGCAATATCTGGCAATACCACAAAAAATGCTAAACGAGCTAACAGCCATATAAACGTAAGCCACATGAGCGCTTTGCCACTTATACTGGGTACGCCTGTCCACGTTTGTGCCGCAGTAAGTAAAAAGCCAACAGCTACAACGCCTGCAAAACCAAACAGCATCTCGTGTGCATGCCATAATGTAGCAGGCATTGATAAGTGCCAATTTACACTACCTGTTAAAATAAGTAGCCAATAAGCCACCGATAAAAATGCCAATAAGCCACCAGCTAAAAAGAAAGGCCTAAAAGCCAACATCCATAACGGCCATTGCGATATTTGATAAATAGCGACATGCTCGGGCATTGGTTCAGTTAAATTTATAGGGCGCATTAGCGTACTTCCTGCCCCAAGCCGTGCTGTGCAACACATCGCAGCACATAACTTACTTTTAAAATAGCGGCGATAACAATAGTACTAATATGAGCAGATACTTGAACCGGAATTGAAAAGTGCTCAGCATATGGATAGCTAATTAAAACACTTACAGCAATACACACCACACTAACGCCTAAGGCTGTATTAGCAGCAAACAATAGCGTTTTGTATAGCGAGATAGACTGTGTTTGGGGATTTAAATTATTCAGCATCATTGTATTCATAACAACCTCGATAATTAACTACATCAGTTAGCTATTACACGTATCGTGCCAACAATTTAAACTTTAAAATTCAGTTAGTTAAATAACAACCCTTTACAAAAAAAGTCTTTATGACCTACTATAAATGAAATCATAAAAACACATAAAGGTCATTTTGACATGAGCCAGCAGTTAAACCTTACACAAGTTGCTTTAGAGCTAGCGCAAAGCACACTGCACGAGCATAGCTTTGAGCAGCTATTGGCAACGGTTGAGCGGGTTATTCCAAGTGATGCAAGTGCGTTATTGGTACTGCAGGGCGAACAATTGAAACCATTGGCAATTAAAGGGTTGATGCCCGATAGCCTTGGCAGACGATTTAAAATAATAGAGCACCCTCGCCTAGAAGCTATCTGCAAAAGCACGCTCGCACTGCAGTTTGCTCACGACTGCCCATTACCCGATCCGTACGATGGCCTGTTGTTGGCTAAAACGGGGGATATTCCTGTGCACGCGTGTTTAGGTTTATCTCTTTATGATAAAAATGCGCTATTGGGTGTACTCACATTTGATAGCCTCAATGCCAACGCATTTAATAACATCAGTCCTGATACTCTCAATACCTTACAAACTCTATGTAGTGCGCACTTTAAAACAGCCTTAGAACTTGCCCACTACAAACAGCATGCACAGCATTCAAATGCGCTAGTGCAAGAGTTAAATCGAGAAGCATTAACAAGGGACGGCGGCGAAATCATTGGTCAAAGCCCGCTCATGCAAACGCTTAAAAACGAAATTAAACTCGTTGCAGCATCTAACTTTAGCGTACTTGTTTTAGGAGAAACAGGGGTAGGGAAAGAGCTTGTAGCACGCAATATTCACTTAAACTCAGCTAGAGAAGATCAACCACTTATTCACCTAAACTGTGCATCACTTCCTGAAAACCTTGCCGAAAGTGAATTTTTTGGTCATGCGAAGGGAGCGTTTACTGGCGCACAAAATGCACGCCAAGGTAAATTTCAGTTAGCTGATGGCGGCACGTTATTTTTAGATGAAATAGGCGAACTGCCTCTTGCCATGCAAAGTAAGCTATTGCGTGTACTCCAAAGTGGCGAAATACAAACAGTCGGTGAAGACACGCCAAAATACGTAGATGTACGCGTAGTTGCTGCCACTAACAGAAATTTAAAGGAAGAAGTCGCACAAGGTCGCTTCAGAGCCGATTTATACCATCGCCTAAGTGTTTATCCCATTACCGTGCCACCGCTTAGTAAACGCGAGCAAGACATCACACTCCTAGCAGGCTACTTTATTGAACAAACAGCTCGTAAGTTAGGAATAAAACAATTAAAACTAAGTACCGACGCGCAGATGCTGCTAAATCAATATAATTGGCCCGGTAATGTACGCGAGCTTGAACATGTAATTAGCCGTAGCGCACTTAAAGCAAAACAAAGTCAGTGGCAAAGCCCAATAATAACCATTACCAGCGAACACTGTGACTTAACATCGAATGTACGACCAAGCCCTGTTTCAACAATTCTAAATAATGCCCCAATTAACCAGCCCTTGAAGCAAGCTGTTGAGTCTTTGCAATTTCAAGTAATCACTGAGCAATTAAAGCAGCATAACTACAATTGGGCCGCAGCAGCAAGAGTACTTGAATTAGATAGAGCTAACTTAGTGCGCTTAGCTAAACGCCTAGGAATAGAAGTAAAAAAAACATTATAATCATTTAAAACATAGCTAAAATGCTGCTAATACCAATCTGCTTATATATGGGGTCTATTTAACGTTAAGAAAATTACGCTAGAACTAGGCAAAAATTTTTGTATCTAGTTGTTCTAAATAAAAAATTTTTAACGACGTTATAGTGCAATTTAATTCGTTAAATTGATCAAAGATTTATGCAGTTTGGTATTACCTTATTAATATCACAGGTATAA
>NZ_PNDU01000405.1:0-6043 GCF_005886635.1 Pseudoalteromonas sp. S558
GTATGAACCTTCAGGCAGCGCGTGTTTGGTATTAATGCTGTGTTATCGCCTATTTATGGAGAATAACCACACTACATAGGCTCTGCCTTGCCTAAATACCAAACACACTGCTGCAAATTTAACCTCGAAAGATAAACAGGCCCTAACGTATTGAATCATGGTGATATTTAAATTTATTTTATTTAGCGCTGAAAATAGCTGCTCAAGATCGATTTATTATCCAGAGTTCAAACTATGATGTGGATCATTCGTTATGCTCTATATTGATGCCTACGCTGCCAAAAAGGCATGCTCGACCAACGTTGTTCTTGATGATAAAAATAGTGCTGGTGATGTAAATAATGACGCCATATTTGCTCTATTTGTTGCTGATAGGTTTTATTAAAGTGCTGTTGTATATCGTTATCGATAACTTTTAGTATATTTGATTTTTGAAGCAGTAATGCCAATTGCATCGCGCTTGCCATTGCGTTAAAAATCCCCTGCGATGATAAGGGATCAAAGCTCATAGCTGCATCACCTAATGCGGCCCATTGTTGACCAGAGAAAGTATTTAAACGTGTTGAGTTAGCGCTTACAATGCCTTGTAGATCTAATGTTTCTTGATTGTTATCTAATAACTTTGCTAGTGCTGGTTGCTGTTGAGCATGTTGAATAAAAAACAATGGATCGCGATGCAGTTCTTTAGGAATGAGATCTGAATCGGTTTGAAAGGCTAAAACACGACGTTGGTTTGGAAGTGGCGCACTATACCACCAGCCACTCTCAGTTGAGACAATATCACCCAATTTATTTTCACTGTTATCAGCTAGCGTTGCCCAACATGATATTAAGCGATCATTTTGCTGACGATTAGTGTATTTTTTGGCGAAATGAGCTTGACGACCTGTCGCATCAATAACGAATGGACATGCTATATTTGTTTCTTGCGCTGTGCTTGAGTCTGGATCGGAATTAACAAGGGTGATATGCCACGAATTTCCTTGGTATTGACTGTTGCTAAGTTTGACAGGCCAAATGCACTCTACACCACGCTGCTGAGCTTTTTCACGTAAAAAAAGTTCGAACTTTTTACGATCGAGCCTCCAGCCGAATCCATCGGTATTACTAAGATTATCTGCAATGTGACGTGCCTCTTGACCCCAATTTATCTTTATTCCGGCATTATGCAAATGGTGGGGAAGTGCGATATCTGTTTCTAATAGGCCTTCAAACTCGTCTAACAAATTGAGCTGTTGTAAAATCCGTTTTGCTGCGGGTGCCAAACACTCTCCAATACGTTCCTCAGGAAATGCAGATTGATCGATGAGTGTTACTTTATAAGAGTCACATAAAGCAAGCGCAGCAATACAGCCAGCCACACCTGCACCAATTATTACAACACCGCTATTTAATTCATCGCTTTTAATCATGAATGTTTCATCGCTAGGTTGAGCGTGCTAGGTAAATCGAGAGATAAAATAATTATAATATTCGATAAGCGCATGGCGTTTTCATTACTTGATTTATCTAGCTTGTGATGAATGAATGAGAACGTTGATTTTTCTTTGTTAGCCACGGCGAATATTCCTTTCTCAGCGATTGAGATGTTTATATTGAATAAATATGGTATTTAGCTACCAATTTTTTAAGAATATTGACAAAGGGTAGGTGATGCACTCAGAGAAATCTATTACAGAGTATTACAGCGGCTAACATGATGTTTAGAATGGATGAGTTTTTATGCCCAAAATTCATTTAAGCAGATGAGCGTTTAAGTTTATTTTTCTCTAGCCAGAAATTTCAGTAAATTTAGCGCTGAAAATAGCTGTTTGAGATAGATTTATTATCCACAGTTCAGGTTAATTATAGAGCAAGGTTTATTGGTAAGATATCAGGCAGAAGTAAATCACTACTTAAACCAGCTGCAGTAAATTTACTGCAGCTGATTCAATATCCACGATGCTTATTACATCGGCGCTTTAAAGTGCTTTAAAGCGAATCGCGACACCGCCACTGGTAGCAAGTTCAAGCGTTAGTTTATCGCTTGCAGTAACGATACGTTTTTCGATAGTTAAGTCGTATGGTTTATTTTTCCACTCTGCATTTTGACCATCTTTATAAATTTGCGCTTCAAACTTTTTACCTTGCTCTAAAAAGTCTAATGGCACTGTCATAGTACGAGCTTTTTCGTCGGTAACAGCGCCTAAATACCAGTCATTTCCTGAGTACTTATCACTTTTTCGCTCTTTGCGTGCAAACACAATAAAGTCGCCAACTTCACCATCAAGCGCAATGCTTTGTTGCCAATCTGTGGGTACGTCTTGAATAAATTGAAATGCATCAGGTTTAGCTAAATAGTTTTTAGGTAAGTCGGCCGCCATTTGAATTGGGCTATATAACACCACATAAAGTGCCAGTTGCTTAGCAAGTGTAGTTTGCGGACGATTAGTATCGGCACCTAGGCCATTAAAGCTCATATCAAAAATACCAGGGGTAAAGTCCATTGGACCTGCCAGCATACGGGTAAAAGCAAGCATTGGTACGTGTTCTGGTGGGTTTGGAGGCGTGCTCCATGCATTAAACTCCTGTCCGCGTGCACCTTCGCGGGCAATCCAGTTTGGAAAAGTGCGACGAAGACCCGTATCTTTAATTGGTTCGTGGGTGTTAATACTAATTTTATGTTTAGCAGCTAGCTTTACGTTATAAAGATATTCGTTAACCATAAACTGGCCATCGTGCCATTCATGGCGAGCTATCCCGTTTTCGTCGATACGTTTAATATTTCCACCATCGGCTACGTAGCCTGTTTTTACTTGGCTTACATTTGATTTTTCGTAAAGAGTAAACGCATCCTCCATTTGGTTACGATAGTTACTTACACTGCCGGATGTTTCGTGATGACCAATGAGCTGCACGCCTTTTTCTTTACCGTATTGAGTAAGCGCGGCTATATCGAAGTCGTCATAAGGTTGGGTAAAGCTAAATACATCGCCATTAGAAAACCAATCGCCATCCCAGCCAATGTTCCAACCCTCAACTAACACACCATCAAAACCATATTGTGCTGCAAAGTCCATGTAGTATTTAGTTGTTTGAGTGGTCGCGCCATGTTTTTCGCCGCTCCCCCATGTTTGGGTGTTTATATGCATCCCCCACCAAATACCAACATATTTACCAGGCTTAACCCAAGATACATCGCCTAATTTATTCGGCTCATTTAGGTTTAAAATAATGTCAGAGTTAATTAAATCTACGGCACTTTCACCCATTTGAATCGTGCGCCATGGCGTAGTAAATGCATCTTGCTTTTTAACTGCAATCCCATCTGACCAAGGTGTTAAATCAGCCTGAAATGTACCTGGGCGGCGCTGATTAAGTACCATTGCTGCGTAATCAACAAGGGCAGCTTCGTGGATACTAAAATGTATGCCGTCTTTATTTTTAAAAGTAAATGGCGTGTGTACTAAAGCCGCATCATTTAGCGGGGTGGTGTTATAAACATACTCATAACGGTTCCAACCACGAGCAGGGATCCACCATGCCGTGGCATCGTTACTATTGGTTATAGCAAATTCGGTCAGTTCTTTTGTTATTTCTATGTTGTCAAAACCAGCCTGTTTTGGTACTTCGTATCTAAAGCCAACACCATTGTTAAATGCTCTAAACCTAACGGTAAAAGTGCCGCCTTGAGGCTGCGTCTTGTTAAATGTTACGGTAATCTCATTATGTTTATCGGTAACAGTTTGGCGTTCACCCCAAGGTAATTGCCATTGTGTATCTATAGTGCGATCTTGAGTTTTGGTGATTTTAAAGCCTTCACTAAAAGGGGCTTGTTGTTTAAATTCAAATCCAAGAGCTGAGTTGTTTATTACGGGCTTATTCTTAAAATCAATAGAGTAAGTAGGCGTACTCTGTTCATCTGATATTATAATTTTTATATTGCCGTTAGGAGATTGCAGCGTAGCTGTCTGAGCAAAGCAACCACTCGAAAAAGCTAAAAGTAAGAGTGCTGATGTTCTCATTGTTGATCCTTGGGTGTGTCAGTGTGAATCAATCAGCATAAAGGCAGTTGTTAAGGAATACGACTTTCTACATACGTATTCAATGTTATAAAAAAGAGAAAGAAATTATCAAGCTACTCGGTCTATAATGTAAATAAATTGAAAATAAGAATTAGGAAGCTAATGATCAAGTTTTTCGCCTTTACCATATTAATGGTCTCAAGCTGGCAAGCCGCAGCAGTTAGCATAATAATTAAAAATACAAAAAATGAGCCCATAGCTAATGCTGTTGTGTGGTTAACTGCAAAAAATACCTCAGAGAAAATCACTTTACCCAGTACACTTTATTCAATGAGTCAAAAAAATAGAGAATTTACACCGCGTATTTTAGTCGTTCCGCAAAATGCCAAAGTGGAGTTCCCTAATGCTGATTCTATTATGCATCATGTTTACTCATTTTCTGAGGCTAAAACATTTGAATTAAAGCTTTATAAAGAGCAACCTAAAGCACCTTTAGTGTTTGAACAAACAGGCGTTGTCGAGCTTGGTTGTAATATTCACGATTGGATGCTGGGCTATATAGTTGTGGTTGATAGCACCATTTTTGCGATTACTGATGACACTGGCAAGGTTGAATTAACAGCGGTAGCAGGCGAGTACAAATTAAGTGTATGGCACTCTGGGTTTGGCGATATTAGTAATGTTGAATCAGAACCTGTAACGATAAGCTCAACACCACTTACCTATAAAGTTAAGCAGGCAATAATTGAGCAAATTGACTTCGTCACGGATGAATTTGATGATTACGAATAATTTTTTTAAGGCAACATTGTTAAGCTGTGCCGTCTTGTTTTGCTGCGCATCGAATGCACAGGTAAAAGGCCTATTACAAATTAGAGTTATACAAGGTGATAACGTGCTTAGTTGGCAAGAAGGAGGCATTGGTTTGTATCGCCACGATACTCAAAGTGATGAGCTTACTTTGTCCCAAGGTATTTTAGATTTTAGTGTTGATTTAGCATCTAGCTGGTCGGCTCATGGTGTGTTAAACGCTAATCAAGATCCTGATGTTGGCTTGGGGTTTACGCAAGCTTATGTAAAGTATCAGCCACTATCTAACAGTGATTATAAATGGCACGTGCGCGTAGGTGGCTTTTACCCGCTGATGTCGTTAGAAAATCCTGATATAGGCTGGACTTCTCCTTATAACTACACAAACTCAGCTATTAACAGCTGGATAGGCGAGGAAGTACGCACTGTTGGCGCAGAAGTAACTGTTAAGCGACCAGCCAAACGCTTTAATAGCGCACATAGCTTTAGTGTTGTAGGTGCTACATTTAAAGGCAATGATTCTGCAGGAACTTTACTTGCGTGGCGTGGTTTTGCATTACACGATAGACAAACTACATTTAACGAAAGTATTAAATTTGCGCCTATAGCCGCCTTAAATGAATATGAGTTGCGCTGGCAGGCTAACCAAGTTCTCCCGTTTGAAGAAGTAGACGGACGCTTTGGCTATTACGTGGGTATGCATTGGGATTACTTAAAACAGTCACAATTTCGAGTGTATTACTACGATAATAACGGCGACCTTACTAAGGTGAATATTAGTTCTGGGCAGTATGCATGGGATACCCGCTTTGTGAGTGCTGCGTGGTTATATAAATTTAGTAAAAAAACACGTTTAATTGCACAAGTGCTCAATGGTAAAACTGCTATGGGTCATAACTTACTAATAAATAATGCTTTTTATAGCCATTATGTAATGATCAGTCATAAAGAAAATAAACATAGGGTATCGTTACGTTACGATTATTTTAAAGTAACTGACAACGACACCACTGCGTTTGACCCTAATGCCAGCCATGGAGAAGGTTTAACAGCAACATGGCGCTATGACCTTAGTAAAACAATACAGCTAGGGATAGAGGCGTCAGCACTTAAAAGTTTTGCTGCAAATAGGGCGGCAATAAACTTTAATCAACGCATCTCGCAGCAACAAGTAATGTTAAACGCGCAATGGCGGTTTTAAAGTATAAAAAAGGGGAGCTTTTAAAAGC
>NZ_PNDU01000406.1:0-639 GCF_005886635.1 Pseudoalteromonas sp. S558
GGTAATCCCCCCATTTTTAATGGAGGCTATCTGTAGAATTTCCGTTGTTTAACTTTTCCAGCTTTTGTATGGGTGTTATGCCACCTATGCCCATATTAGGGCGTTCATTATTATAAGTCCATAACCAATCGGTAGCTTTATCTTGTAACTCACTAATATCACTGTAAATATAATGACTTAGCCAGTCATACCTAACCGTTCGATTAAACCGCTCTACATAAGCATTTTGTTGCGGGTTACCTGGTTGAATAAATCGTAATTCAATATTATTATTTAACGCCCACTCCGCTAATTTATGGCTAATATATTCAGGCCCATTGTCACACCTGATAGCTTTTGGCTTACCACGCCATTCTATAATTTGATTGAGCGAGCGGATCACACGCTCAGCGGGGAGTGATAAGTCAGCATCTATTGTGAGTCCTTCGCGATTGAAATCATCAATTACATTGAACAAGCGACACCCTCTGCCATCAGATAATTGGTCGTGCATAAAATCCATTGACCAACATTCGTTAATGGCATCAGGGACAGTCAATGGTTCCGGCTTCTTCCTTGTTAGACGTTTTCTAGGCTTTATTCGCAGATTCAACTCAAGCTCACGGTAAATACGATAAACGCGCTTATGATTCCATGTGT
>NZ_PNDU01000407.1:0-1262 GCF_005886635.1 Pseudoalteromonas sp. S558
GATGCATATATAGGTTACTTGTGTTGGGAAGCTGCTTTAGTCGTTAAGCTATATGATATTGACGATAGCAGTTTTATCGATCATGAATACTACCCAAAAGATTTAGTACATTGGCAAGATAACTCAAACAAGTAGAGAAGTGACGATGCGAGATACTCGAAAGAATAAAGCTTATTTTGAAGGATTAGTTATTGATTTTGAAGAGGCATTAACTGAGACTCAAGAAGCTCTAGACGCTGGTAATTTCTCTACTCCTAGTAGTCGAGTAGATATTTCTTTGCGGTTATTTCAGCTATCAATTATGCGTGCTGTAACGCTTTATTCGTATGGAACTTCTTTAGAAATCCTTAAGCCATATGTACTTGCTATACTACCTTTCCGCCAGCAGCTCACTATCCACGCTGATCAATTACCTACTGCTCACCAAGCATACCGTTATGCTTTTGAGCAATTAGGCGAAGCTGCGGCAGCGTGTGGTTCTGAGAATATAAATCGTTATATTTATACTTTATGGTGGCTGTCTTTACTGAAAGCATGTGACGTCGAACAACCACATATCAACGATGCATTAAATATAGTTGGTGAAAGAGGTAAAGATAAATTACTTGGTAATCCCCCCATTTTTAATGGAGGCTATCTGTAGAATTTCCGTTGTTTAACTCTTCCAGTTTTTGTATGGGTGTTATCCCACCTATGCCCATGTTAGGGCGTTCATTATTATAAGTCCATAACCAATCGGTAGCTTTATCTTGTAACTCACTAATATCACTGTAAATATAATGACTTAGCCAGTCATACCTAACCGTGCGATTAAACCGCTCTACATAAGCATTTTGTTGCGGGTTACCTGGTTGAATAAATCGTAATTCAATATTATTATTTAACGCCCACTCTGCTAATTTATGGCTAATATATTCAGGCCCATTGTCACACCTGATAGCTTTTGGCTTACCACGCCATTCTATAATTTGATTGAGTGAGCGGATAACACGCTCAGCGGGGAGTGATAAGTCAGCATCTATTGTGAGTCCTTCGCGATTGAAATCATCAATTACATTGAACAAGCGGCACCCTCTGCCATCAGATAATTGGTCGTGCATAAAATCCATTGACCAACATTCGTTAATGGCCTCAGGGACAGTCAATGGTTCAGGCTTCTTCCTTGTTAGACGTTTTCTAGGCTTTATTCGCAGATTCAACTCAAGCTCACGGTAAATACGATAAACGCGCTTATGATTCCATGTGTAGCCTTTAACATTGCG
>NZ_PNDU01000408.1:0-405 GCF_005886635.1 Pseudoalteromonas sp. S558
AAATTATGAAAAAAGCACATTTTACAGACAGTCAGATCCTCGCCATCTTAAAACAAGCAGAAAGCGGCGTGCCTATTCCTGAGCTATGCCGTGAACATGGTATGGGCAACTCAACCTTTTATAAATGGCGCGCTAAATACGGCGGCATGGATGCGTCTTTAATGACACGAATGAAAGAGCTTGAAGATGAAAATCGCCGTTTAAAGAAAATGTATGCTGAAGAGCGGCTGAAATCTGAGGTCATTCAGGAGGCAATGGCAAAAAAGTGGTAAAGGCTTCTGAGCGCAAAGTATTAGCACATGAAGTCGTTAGCACAAATAAAATGAGTATTGCCTTAGCCTGTCGTACTTTCATGATAAGTGAAACATGCTATCGCTATACGCCAAAACTGTCTGATGAAAATGA
>NZ_PNDU01000041.1:0-3006 GCF_005886635.1 Pseudoalteromonas sp. S558
ATTGGCTATTTATGGGGAATAACCACACTACATAAGCTCTGCCTTGCCTAAAAACCAAATACACTGCTGCAAATTCACCCACCAAAGATGAACACGCCCTAATATGTCGCGCGGTGTATTTGCAAACATCCTACATACCTCAGCAAGAACACTCGAAAACTGGGAACAAGGGCGCAGCGCACCTAATGGCCAAGCAATAACATTGCTAAAGCTTGTGCAGCGTCATCCTGAGACCTTGGATCATATAGCTGAGTTATAGAGCTTTACGAAGCCCGTCTAGGTAAGTGAGTAGTTTAGATAAACTCTGCGTTATTTCTTTTAATAGGTAAAAGAAAGGCATGATTTTTTGAAGTTCAGTCACTGTGAAAGTTATGGAGTAGTCAAAACTGATTTTTTTGCTTCTCTGAATGCGATAAAAGCGTCAATACTAAATCTGCTCGCAATAACAATCCCACTTACTGGTATTACTATCGAGAAATCATTTATATTCGAGTGTTCAGTTTCTTTTTCGCTACTGCTATTGAAGTACTCCTCATAATGCGAGTAGTAATTATTGTTGAAAATGATCTTCTTTTTTTCATCTACATAACCACTCAACAGAGGTAGGAGTGTTATATATTTTATTTCACCAGATTCAAAGTCAGGAGTCTCCGGTAAGCCTATGTAGACCTTATTACAATCTAACTCGATCCTTATAGGAGTAACTTCAATAGTGGAATTAACAACAAGCATTTCTAGATCGTTGGCTATTGAAGTCAATGATTTATAGACAGATTCTTTATCTGAGAACAATCTGCAAAGTAGGATATGTAAATAGCAATATATAAATGCCATTATAAAGATAATAAATGCTTTTATTTCAGCCAAATTTGTAATGTTTTGCTCAATAAATGTTAGTTCAGATGTGTATTTAACATTATCTACTACAATGGAAGGCAGATCGTAAAAGTCAATAAGTAGCCAAGTAAAAGTCGCTAATAATAAAAAAACGACTCCAGATAAACCAGCTTTGAAATAGATATGATAACCAGAGCTCCGAACTAAACGAAGTCGACGATGAGGATGATAGCTTTGATAAAAGTAGCCCAATATCAACACAACGCCTAAAATTAAGGCTCCCATAAAATCCTTTTTTATTTTGTAGCTTGTTTGCTATCGTTTAGTTTTTTTAACTTATCAATCTGAGTTTTAATCTTTGTGCGAACAACTTCATTATCTAAATTTAAACTTACTATTCCGTCTTTATCAATATTGACAGTTTCTAGTTGCTCTTTTTTGTACTGGTTGCTGCTTAGTAGTTGAAATAACATATTACATCCTCTATTAATTGCGGATAGAGTTTTACATGTTCGTATAAACTTTACCACCACTAATAACTATTACCATGGGATTGCAAATTATGCAAATTATGCTTTTATAGCAATTATCTGCTGCGAATGGTAAATTTCAGATAAGTTTTGTTAAACCTAACTCAGCTTTTTTATAGCTCTATTTATCCCATCTAAACTCAGCGCATACGTGCGGTTGTTCATTAACTTAACGCGGTAAGTCGGGTTGTTTCTGGTAAATTCATCATTTTTGTCGGATGGCGTGGCTTTGCCACTTATCCGACCTACATCAAAAGGTAGGTTGGTTAAGCCGAAGGCGCCACCCAACAGAGTTTCAGATAAACGCCTTGAGGGTCCGCTACTGGAACTGAACTGTCGTTAATTCGCATCTAACTCAGCTCTTTTATCGCTCTACTTATTCCATCCAAGCTCAGCGCATACATGCGATTGTTCATTAACTCTTTTATAAAGCCAATCGATTGATAGTACTGCCAGTGTTCAACCGGTTGTGGGTTGAGCCAGGCGACTTTATCAAAGTGGTTTGTGACACGTTGTAACCATGCACTGCCGGGCTCTTCGTTGTAATGTTCTACCGAACCGCCGGGGTAGGCTATTTCGTAAGGGCCCATAGTGGCATCGCCAACAAATATGACTTTATAGTCGCTGGTGAATTTATTTATCAGCGTCATGGTGTCGATGATGTTTGAATGGCGGCGCGCGTTGTCTTGCCAAACATGCTCGTATAAACAGTTATGAAAGTAGTAAAACTCTAAGTGTTTAAATTCGCTATGGGCTGCGCTAAATAATTCTTCGCAGGTATGAATGTAGTCATCCATTGAGCCGCCAATATCAAACAGCATCAATACTTTTACGGCATTGTGGCGTTCGGGTGCCATTTTTACATCAAGCATGCCGCCTTGTTTAGCTGTCGCGCGAATGGTCTCGTTTAAATCAAGCGTGTCGCTTGCGCCAGTGCGGGCAAACTTACGCAGTTTTTTTAGGGCGAGTTTAATAGTACGCGAACCAATTTCTCTGTCGGTGTCGAGGTTTTTGTATTCTCGTTTATCCCACACTTTTACCGCTTGGCGGTTACGGTTGCCGTCTTGCCCTATGCGCACGCCTTCTGGGTTATAGCCGTATGCACCAAAAGGTGATGTGCCGCCAGTGCCCACCCATTTATTGCCACCTGCGTGGCGTTTTTGTTGCTCTTCTAAACGCTCTTTTAGGGTTTTCATAAGCTCATCGAGCCCGCCCATGGCTTTAAGTTGGGCTTTTTCTTCATCGCTTAGGTTTTTTTCAAACTCTTTACGTAGCCAGTCTTCAGGTAAGTTGTGCTGTTGCTTTAAGCTCTCGAGCAAATCAAGATCGGCAATACCGCTAAAGTAGTCGCTAAAGGCTTTGTCGAATCGGTCAAAGTGCGTTTCGTCTTTTACCATTATGGTGCGTGCTAAATGGTAAAAGGCGTCTACGTCGGCAAATATAACGCCTTTTTTTAAGGCGTTAATTAAGTCTAGTAACTCGCGCAAGCTCACAGGTAAACGGTATTCACGTAATTTGAAAAAAAATGCAATCAACATATAAGGGCCTGTTTATCTTTCGAGGTTAAATTTGCAGCAGTGTGTTTGGTATTTAGGCAAGGCAGAGCCTATGTAGTTTGGTTATTCCACATAAATAGGCC
>NZ_PNDU01000409.1:0-1221 GCF_005886635.1 Pseudoalteromonas sp. S558
GTATCTAGTTGTTCTAAATAAAAAATTTTTAACGACGTTATAGTGCAATTTAATTCGTTAAATTGATCAAAGATTTATGCAGTTTGGTATTACTATCCAGAGCTCAGATTAATTAGGTATTATTGCAAATGGGTATTACATATCCTGAATTCAGGGTACTTATTTTCAAAAATTTAATACAGTTATTTTAGAGTAAACACACTTAATTCGCATACCATTAAACACGTCATAATGAAGGAGCAATAATGCATAGATTAAAAGAAAAAGTGGTCTTAGTGACTGGCGCTGCGAGGGGAATTGGGCAAGCTATTGCACAATTATTTTGTGACGAAGGTGCAACTGTAATCCTCAGCGACATTAATGATGAACTAGGCCAAACAGTGTCATCTTCTATAAAAGGTAAAGCTGAGTATCACCATTTAGATGTTTCAAAGGTCGATGACTGGGAATTGATAAGACGTTATATTGAAAGCAAATATGGCAGACTTGATGTATTAATTAATAATGCAGGAATTACGGGATTTCTTGAAACAACAGGGCCTCATGATCCAGAAAATCTAGATATTGAGAGCTGGCATAAGGTGCACAGCGTTAACTTAGATGGTGTCGCTCTAGGGTGTAAAACGGCGATCGCATTGATGAAAAAGTCAACATCAGCAAGCATTGTGAATTTATCGTCTCGCTCTGGCATTGTTGGTATACCTGGAGCCGCAGCTTATGCATCAAGTAAAGCTGCAGTAAGAAATCATAGCAAAACAGTCGCCTTATATTGTGCACAAAACAATTACCCTATTCGCTGCAATTCAATACATCCAGGCGCAATTTTAACGCCAATGTGGGATGCAATGCTAGGTGAAGGAGATGCCAGAGAGTCAGCCATTAAAGCAATCTCTAGTGATATTCCATTAAATACCATGGGAGACGCTAAAGATGTTGCATATGCAGCACTTTACTTAGCTTCTGACGAATCGAAATATGTGACCGGAATTGAACTCAATGTTGACGGTGGTATTTTAGCGGGGAGCTCTGCTTCACCATCAGAAGAATAGTTCAAAAAAATATTTTTATCTGGATCTCTCAACGTTAGGGCATGTTGACCTTTGTGGATTGAAATTTGTTCAATCTGGGGGCAGTTGAATCGCGGCGCGAGGTTTGTAACCGAGTGGGCTAAGTAAAAACCGAGCAACAACGCGACACCCGTCCCGAGAAGGCAGCCAAAGG
>NZ_PNDU01000410.1:0-6708 GCF_005886635.1 Pseudoalteromonas sp. S558
GTTGTGCCTTCATCGCGTTTAGGTTCATATTAATTTTGTGTTTAAAGATAAGTGAAATTGAGGGGCGCCGTGTGATTCCAAAGAGAGACCGGCGCTTGTCTTTCTTTGGTTGCCGCTAGCAATTAGGCAAACACTCGAATGAATTATTTACAATTTTGTAAGTAAAAATCAAGGTGCGAGATAAGCTTCTGCCGATAACTTAAAGGCTACGCTTTTATACCAAAAAAAATTAGGATATGTGAATATAACTTACTATTAACTACTTTGAAAAATAAGAAACAATACAAAGGCAAAGCATCATTCCTGTGACTGAAATTAAGTGGACAGCGCCTATTACTTTGTCAATTGGACGTGAGTACTTGGCTACAAAACGTCCATCAAACATTGGAGTTGGTATACGGGAGCGTTCAAAAAACATCGAAAATATATAAAATGACACACTAGCGCCGATGCCTTTATCCCAACTGGGGGGAAGCACACCATCTTTTTCCATATTTTTATTAATATGTTTGACTGAAATTCTCGAAAATAAAATGCCGGAGGCAAAAGTACCTATCATAAATACGATCAGAGAATATCCAGCTAAATGAGCAGCAGGCATTTAAAAAGTCCCTTCAAATATAGGTTTTCTGTCGTATATGTTTTCAGAAGTTTTTTTCATAAAATTATTCATTTTAATACTTGCTGTAAAACCGACATATAACCCTACACTTATAGCAATAACCCATCCATAAGGAGTTAACATAAGTAAAGAGCTTAGTGCTGTGGTAGTAATTGAACCGACAAAAATACCAGATGCAGTAGAAGCTCCAAAGCTGGCCAATTCAGTTGATAGACTTCTTTGCCAGTCGCCACCATTTTTGTAATCGTTGTAAACCGAGTTTGCTCTAAAAGCGCCATCGAGTAAGATCATTCCATTACCAAGCCAACGCCCTGTGTTTTCAATATATTTAATTTTTTTAAATTCTGCGGTGCTACTTATATCTAATTTAGTGGAGTGTCTGGCACTTTTAGCTATGTGAACGCCACGATTTGGGTTAGACCAAACCGTTCCTCTGCGACTTGCACGGTTAGTATTCATAAAACGTTGTAGTTCAGCTTGGTATTTAAGTTGAAGCTCTTTAAATAGTCCAAGAGCTTTTTGCTCTAAAGCGACCATGTGGTATTTAGGCATGCCTGACTTATTTGCGGTCCGTATATCTTTTAAAGATGCTTCATATTTACCCGCTAAAGTAACAAATTTTGAACTGCGAGCTTCTATTGATGTGGCACCTGAACCAACAATACCATGTGTGTTGTTTGCTAAAAATGGTATAACTTGAGCTTGAAAGTCAGAAATAGCAAGTAATGTTTCGCTGCCAAAATCTCGCAGCATTCCAGCTATGTTTCTTCTTGATTGTGCTGATAAAAGCGCAAATTGATTGACTATACTTTTTTGTTCTGTTGTAGGAGCGCTTAAAGAGTCAGTGTATTCTTTGCGCCAAATATATGGTGTACCTGAGGTGATTACTTTACTTTTTATGTGATTGTTATCTTGTGAGAAAGTATTGTTTTTATCAGTTTTACATTTTACTACTTCTGCAGTAACTGCATCCAAGCAGATTCTAATTTCTAGAGCCATGATCAGTATCCTTACTTTTCAATTGTTTAAAAAAGACTAATGATTTTTAATTAAGTAGTCAATACATAATTGCTTTTCACTTAGTAAGAGTAAAGCAATTGTGATTGCTAATGTTATATGAAATTCAATAAGCTATCCTTCCTACGAGAACAAGTAGAGCGCCTACAGCAAATTTTAAGGCAGCTGCTAAGACAATTCCCCCCTTCAATTTCACCTGCAAACACATAATTAATGAGTAATTACCTCGCATGGATGCGAGTAAAGCGATGCTTGCAAATGGGTGAAAAACGTAGTTTTGAACGAGAGGGTAGGGATACCCGAACTGGGCAGCGTAAAGGGATGTGAAAGTTGTGCCTTCATCGCGTTTATGTTCATATTAATTTTGTGTTTAAAGATAAGTGAAATTGAGGGGCGCCGTGTGATTCTAAGGGGCGGTCGGCGGTATCCGCCCTTTGGTTGCCATCGCCAACGCGATATAAGTAAATTATTTTAAAAGCTTCGCTTTTCGCGCAAGCAAGCTTTGCGCCTACAGGTGTTTGAGTGAGCTTTGTTTAAAAGCCAAAGTGCGAAGTAAATTCGCACTTTGGCTTTTGTTGAGCGCGGTGCTTAAATTACTGTAGGTGAGGTTTTATTTATGAACCTTTTTTTAGCTCTGTAATCGCTTTAATGCTAAATACGTGCATAGTTATGTAGTGTTGCTTTTTAATGACTGTTTTTACAATACTTTGATCAATATTTAAGTAATCGTGAACAAGTGCATTTCGTAAGCCTATAATTTTACGCCATGAAAGTAGTTCTGCCTCGCTCAAAAAGCCTAGATTAGTAAGTTCGCTAAATGTTTGGTAGGCATTGCTGCTGGTACTACTTTTGTGCTGCTTTAGCCAATGTTTTGATAAACCAATACACACCTCGGTCATTAACTGTAGTAATCGCTCTGCAGCTCGGTAGTCTCTGCTATTAAGTGAATCGATTTGACTGAGTTCGTCGAGTTCATCTATATATTCGTCAATATGGCGTGTTACTTCACTTAAATAAAGTGTAATTCCGGTATCAGTCATGTTTACTCGCTATGGTTTCAAATTCAAACTGGCTATAAATACGTTGCTGCTCTTTCATCGCTCTAACACTATTATTGCTTATAATTATTTTTCCATACTCAATAACGTTGAAAGCTAAATAACTTGGAATAATATTTATATCTATAATAGAAACAAGTTGCTCATTGAGGTTGAGTGCATTACTTATTTCAAGCTCAAGCTCTTTTGGTCTAAGGCGCTTATCAAAGAACTCCAGATCAAAGTTTTTAAATGCTACGGCTAAGTCAATGTCACTATGGGGTTGGGCTGTCCCTTTTGCGTGGGAGCCATATAACCAAACCACGTCAATGTCGGTGTTTTGCTGCAAGTACTTAATTATTTTCTGTATAACTTCATTTGCCACGAAAAACTAACCATTGATAAAAACTGTAATAATAACCTATCAGTTTTCTAGTGAACATTAAAATTGATATTAGTTTTATTTAATAGCAAGCTGGGCATCTGCAGTTGCTTAGATGAGCTTAAGTAATTTATATTTTATTGATGAAGCTTAGGTTCTATTATTTATAAATAAGGTAAAGTTAACTTGTGGACGATAAATATACATTTAAACTCAAAAATGACTTATTTACTTCTGAATTAGCCCACATTGATTTATGCATAAAAATAATTAATAGAGTTGCAAATAAGCTGAGTGAGCAAATAATACAATTACCAAATATGGATGCGTTTATTTAGGTTTGAAAAATAAATTAAAACCAAAATCGCGATGTAAAATCGCACCTACGGTTTTGTTGAATGTGGTGTTTAAATTATTATAGGTGAGGTTTACACCTCGTTTTAAATTGCTTGTTTATTTATTCTCTGTGTAGCGCTTAAAAGTAATGAGGCAATTAACTCCGTTATTCGCCTCATTGTATGAGGCGAATAATTGGCGTAGACTGAAGCTAATTAATTTTAGGACATAAAGACTATGTGGATATGGCAACAGCAAAATTGGCCAAACTTTACGTGGGATGATGCGGCGCTTGCTCCTTTACTAAGGGAGCTTTCGTATAATCAAGGTTTATTAGTAGGGCGTATGGGAGTGCAAACTGCTCATCAAAAGCAGCAGGCCCTTGATACCTTACTTGCAAATATTATTCACTCCAGTGCGATTGAGGGCGAAAAGCTTAATGCATTTTCGGTTCGGTCTTCACTTGCAAAAAAGCTCAATATTAATGAGCAGCCTTACCCAACAACTGTGCAAAGCGATAATCTTGCAGAGATTATGCTTGATGCGATAAATAACACAGGCTCAGCGCTTAATTTAGAGCGAGTGCTTAATTGGCATCGCTTATTGTTTGCAGGTGAGCAAAGCTTGTTTACTAAAATTGAAGGCGGGCAATTGCGTGGTGACGAGCCAATGCAAGTGGTGTCGGGGCGCTTAGATAAACCGATATTACATTTTACAGCGCCTCCTAAAGAGCGAGTAAATAAAGAGCTTTCGCTATTTTTTAACTGGTTTAACAAAGCGCAAAATGAACCTCAAATAGACCCTTTTATTCGGGCAGCTATCGCACACTTATGGTTTGTAACAATACATCCACTTGAGGATGGTAATGGGCGTATTACACGGCTTATAACCGACCTGGCATTAGCGCAAGAACATGCTGAGTCAATTCGGTTTTACGCTATGTCGGTGGCTATTTTAGAAGACAGAAAAAGCTACTACGAAGTGCTTGAAGCAACTCAGCGTGGAGAGCTTTGTATTACAAAGTGGATTAAGTGGTTTTTACGTACGCTCAATAATGCGATACACCATACGCTTAATAATATTGAGCAAACAATTTTTAAAACCAATTACTGGGCAAGTAAAGATCAAACAAAGTTAGGTGAGCAGCAAGTAAAAGTGCTTAATAAGTTACTTGATGGCCAATTTGAACAGGGTATTAGTGCGAGTCAGTATCAGAAGGTGGCTAAGGTTAGCCGTGCAACCGCAACACGCCATTTATCGGACTTGCAAACGCTTGGATTCATAATAAAAACCGCCGCAGGTGGGCGCAGTACACGTTACAAGGTTGCCCAATGAGGCAATTAAACACCTATTTGCCTCACTATTTGAGGCAAATAGGTGTTTTAAATTGAACTAGCCCTGTTAAATGTTAAACCCAAAGCGAGCAGCAAACTCCTATCTATAATTTAAAAGCTGCGCTTTTTGTGCGAGTAATCTTGATGTACTTTAAAGCATTTATAGGTACACTCTTTTAAGCTTTTTAATTTAATGGATTAACAATGATTAAATGGATTTTACTAATTTTAACCACAGTATTTGCTACAGAACTATATGCTGATGAGACGTACTCCCAAGCTCATTGCGATAGTATTAAAAAAGAACGCGAAGCTATTCGATCGCAATTTAGAAGTGGCTACAGCACAAAAGAAGGTGAGCGTTTAACTGCACGCGATAAAGTTTTATTTACCTTGCTTGCTGATCATTGCAATACACCTAAAAAAGCGAGTAGTTCCTATCAGGCCACTTCCTCTGCGACGACTAAAGCATCGAATAGTCATTGGTTACTCAACCAAAAAGTATCAAATATGTCTTTGCACAGCGATAGTTACAGTGACCAAGCCAAACTTGATGCTTGGTCTAAATTTTATAAACTGCCTAAGCGTTGTCGTAAAAAAGGTATGAGTTCGGCCGACTTTGTGTGGTGCAGTGAATATAGAGGCAAACAAAAAGAGCTTTTTGAAGCGCAGTGGAAAGAGCGTTGATAAATATGTTTAAAACAAAATTACGCGTGGTGTTTGTATTTTTTGTGTTGCTGGTTGCCTCGGCGCTCATTGCTAATCATTTTACTGGGCGGGTATTTAATTATAATGACCCAATTGGTGAGGTTAAACGCATATATAACAGTTTAGCGTTGCAGATAGTGACTGAGCCTATAAACACAAAACAGTCTAAAAAAGTAAGCACAACGACGATGCAAAAAACGTTAGCATCTGCCGATAATCATTTATTTCAGGCTAACAATACGCGCTGCGTAGATGTATCGTTAGGTGAGGTTAAATATAAACGTAATGGCGATATATTTACGTGGACAGACAGTGACGGTGTGCCGCATTTTAGTGATAAAAAACCGGATTTTGCAGTGGCAACTTACGATACTGGCTTTATTGAATCGTTAGATTACTTTGAGCTTACCTTAAAAACGCCTAATTTACCGTCGTCGTTTAATCAAGAGCTACGCATTAAACTCAATACTGTATTTAAGGTATATGGGCAGATTATTGGCGTGCATGCACTTAAAAAGGTAAAGCTGAATTTAACGGTATTGGCTACGCGCCGTGCTTACGAGGCCGCAATAAAGCAACGCGGTGGTGACCCTACAAACACTGCGGGTATGTATTTTCACGCGAGTAATTCTGCTTTTATTCACTATGACAATGCACAAAGTGCAATGCGCACGTCTGTTCATGAAGCGGTGCATGCTATTAATAAGGCTGTGTTAGGTTACACACCAAGATGGTTAAATGAAGGGTTTGCGGAGTACTTTGAGCTGACTAAAAATAATATGCAAACGGCTATTGTAGAGCCAAATAGATCGTGGACAACAAATAGCAGTATCGCTAAAAGTGTATCCACAATTAATTGGTTAATCGGCTTGGAGGATACGTGGCAAAAAGGCGACAACAGCAAACTTTATGCAAGTAGCTGGGCTGCTATTTATTTTTTAATGGATACACAGGCAGGGAGAGCTTTACTAAAAAATATAATGCTTGCTGAGCAACAGTCACCGTGTAGCAAGTTGTCTGAACAAAAATTAAAAAAGATGTTGTATACACAATTACCAAATCTTAAACGTGAATATTCTCAGTGGTTAAAAATACCTTTTAAAGTACATAATTTTTAACCTGTTTGGAGTGTATTGATAAGGTGAGTGGACGGATGGAAATTGGGTTTGGATTTGCGTTATAAATGCCTCATCCGCAGTGATTTAAAATTAAAATAAAGCGTGATGTTAGATCATACCTACAAATTAAAAACTGCGCTTTTTACGCAAGCAA
>NZ_PNDU01000411.1:0-700 GCF_005886635.1 Pseudoalteromonas sp. S558
ACACGCTAACCTCAAAAAACCAGACGGTTGCACCTTACGCTGATGACATAATCATTTTAGTAAAAACGAAAAGCGAAGGACTCATAATCCAACGGGAAATTACTGCGTTTATCACTCAGCGATTAAAACTCAAAGTGAATGAATCGAAAAGTCGAGTCGGTCCCGTATCAGGCTCGAAATTTCTCGGGTTTACCTTCCGTTACGCTCAAGTGCAGATCCACGAACAGGCGCTAAAGAAATTTAAAGCAAATGTAAGAGAACTCACTAACCGCAACTGGGGGATCTCAATGACCCTACAAATTCATAAACTCACGCAGTATTTACGCGGCTGGGGACACTACTACCTAATAGCCAACGCTTATCAACTAACAGTGGATTTAGATCATTGGATCCGTCGTAGGATAAGAATGTGCTACTGGCGGCAATGGCGTAAACCTCGCACCAAAGTACGCAGTTTAATGAAATTGGGTGTTAGCGAGCGACTCGCCATAGCCTGTGGTATCACCAGTAAAGGCCCTTGTAGAAGCTCAAAAACAAAAGGAATTAACATTGCGCTAGGTAATGACTATTTAGCATCACAAGGTTTAGTGTCATTGAAAGATATTTGGATCAATATTCATTACGGGAGATGAACCGCCCATTGCGGACCCGCATGATGGGTGGTGTGGGGGCTGGAGGTTAGAGACCTCCGGCTACCCGA
>NZ_PNDU01000412.1:0-1790 GCF_005886635.1 Pseudoalteromonas sp. S558
AATGAAAAAACAAACGGTCTGATCAGGCGTTATTTCCCAAAGAAAACTGATTTTTCAACTATAACTAATGAACAACTCCAAGAGGTTGTAATGAAAATTAATACTCGCCCAAGGAAAATACTAAATTATCAGACAGCTGAAGAAGTCTTTATTAATTAGTGATTTAAGGTTTGGTGCACTTGGAACCTGAATTCGGGACTTTTTAATATTCTGCGTAAAAACACAGTAATCAATTGAACCAAAATAGGAACTTAGCTATGGTTTGTTTATCGATAAAAACAAATAAAAAAACGAGTTAATCTACAGGCTCGTTATATCAAAAAAAGGGTTTAGGTAATTTTAATCACTGTAAAAAAGGAAAGATAGGATGTCAAAACAACAAATGGAAAAAACTATATTAGGTATTCATAGTAATATAGCAGGAGATAATGAGGGATTTACTGGAGGTCATGCATGGATTTCAGTTACTAGAAGTGGAACCACTACTGTTTATGGACTGTGGCCTGATGAACACCCTAGGACTCTAGATAATGGCGATGGAACTGATATCAGAGTTGGATTGGAAGGAACTAAATTCCCAAGAGCCAGTAGATTTTATACTCTAAATATGGCTCAGAAGATTAAGCTTGATAAAGGCTTGAAGGCTATTGTTGTCTGGAGGTACACAAACACCTGTGCCTCATGGGCATCTGAACTATTAGATGATGTAACTGGTGTTGCCATTGATGCTGATGATTGGAGTGGATTTGAAACACCAAGGGAGTTAGGAAAACATATTCTAGAACTTGAAAAACGAAAAGGTCCATCTTCAAGAGTTTCTCCAGCTACACCAGAAATGAGAGGAACAAGTTGGTGAATAAATTTATACAAATTTTAATCGTATGTATTATATTTTCAATTTCAGGCTGTACAGAGGGAAAAACTAAAATGGATTATAAAATTTCTGATATTTCTGATATCACTTATAAGATTACTGATAAAGAAGTTGAGTTGAGCTACACACCTTTAATGGAAAGCTTATATTACTCTCCTGGTGTTGATCTTTTAGAAGATAATGGCGAAATAGTTATTCATATTAGAAGATGTAACATTAACTCTAAGTGTGAAGTTGATGCTCAGGCAGAGCAAGGAAGCTCTAACAAAGTTAAATTCGAGTTAAAGCAAAACTATTTAGCCTCACAAATATATTTAAATGAAAAAAACAATACTAACAGTTTAGCTGCATTAGCTCGGAATTAAGCTGTTTTGATATAATCGGGTAGCCGGAGGTCTCTAACCTCCAGCCCCCACACCACCCATCATGCGCTTTCTATTAGTAGTAAGTGCAATGGGCGGTTCATCTCCCGTAATGAATATTGATCCAAATATCTCTCAATGACACTAAACCTTGTGAAGCTAAATAGTCATTGCCTAGCGCAATGTTAATTCCTTTTTTTTTTGAGCTTCTACAAGGGCCTTTACTGGTGATACCACAGGCTATGGCGAGTCGTTCGCTAACACCCAATTTCATTAAACTGCATACTTTGGTGCGTGGTTTACGCCATTGCTGCCAGTAGCACATTCTTATCCTACGGCGGATCCAATGATCTAAATCCACTGTTAGTTGATAAGCGTTAGCTATTAGGTAGTAGTGTCCCCAGCCGCGTAAATACTGCGTGAGTTTATGAATTTGTAGGGTCATTGAGATCTCCCTGTTGCGGTTAGTGAGTTCTCTTACATTTGCTTTAAATTTCTTTTGCGCCTGTTCGTGGATCTGCACTTGAGCGTAACGGAAGGTAAACCGGAGAAAT
>NZ_PNDU01000413.1:0-2321 GCF_005886635.1 Pseudoalteromonas sp. S558
ATGCCGGTTTAGCGCCAAATGAATCTGAGGTCAGATACAAAGATTCTAAAACTGTGGCCAAATTTTATTGACCACTACAAAGGCAGCAAGATGGATTGTCTTATATGGATGTAGACTTTCAAGCGAATTTAAACTTACTTATAGAAGCTAAGCGTAGTGGTGTTAAAAAATTTATATATGTATCCGCTTTACATGGAGACAAACTTAAACAACTGAAAATATTCGAAGCCAAAGAAAAATTTGTTAAAGAGCTGAGTGAATCAGGTTTGGATTATTGTATAGTGAGGCCAACAGGTTTTTTCTCAGACATGGCTGAGTTTTACAAGATGGCAGATAACGGTCGGATTTATTTGTTTGGTAAGGGTGGGTATCAATCAAACCCTATACATGGAGATGATTTGGCTAAAGTGTGCATAGATGCAATCTCTAGTGTTGAAAAAGAGATTTTAGTTGGTGGGCCTGAAATATTTACTCAAATTGAGCTAGCAGAAGTTGCATTTGAAGCTGTTGGTAAACCGGTCAAAATAACGTTTATTCCCAATTGGATACGTATTTGTTTATTAACATTGTGTAAGTTATTTTTGAACGCCAAAAGGTACGGCCCTATTGAATTTTTCTTAAATGTATTGGTTTTAGATATGAAGGCACCTAAATTTGGCGTCCAGACATTAAGTCGATACTTCCAATCAATAAAGAATAAAGGCATATAATCGGGTAGCCGGAGGTCTCTAACCATCGGTCCCGACACCGCCCATCATGCGCTTTCTATTAGTAGGAAGTGCAATGGGCGGTTCACCTCCCGTAATGAATACCGATCCAAATATCTCTTAATGACACTAAACCTTGTGATGCTAAATAGTCATTACCTAGCGCAATGTTAATTCCTTTTGTTTTTGAGCTTCTACAAGGGCCTTTACTGGTGATACCACAGGCTATGGCGAGTCGTTCGCTAACACCTAATTTCATTAAACTGTGTAAATAAGGTTGACACCCACCTAACTATTGCATAAATCGCTAATTAAAACAGTGAGATACAGGA
Source organism: Pseudoalteromonas sp. S558 (assembly GCF_005886635.1). Classification (NCBI taxonomy): domain Bacteria; kingdom Pseudomonadati; phylum Pseudomonadota; class Gammaproteobacteria; order Alteromonadales; family Pseudoalteromonadaceae; genus Pseudoalteromonas; species Pseudoalteromonas sp. S558. Next base: position 1,040 of record NZ_PNDU01000413.1, read on the forward strand.
TTAAAAACAAAATCACAGTGACATCCAATCTAAATTTCCCTATAGAAATAGGGCGACAAGTGCTGTTTATTAAAAAATAGCAAACGACTCGGCTGTATTCCCCCTGATTCCTTTAAGTAAAGTGCGGAATATTTAAGGGAATAAAGGTAAGCTCTTTTAACCTCAAAATTAGAGTCGCTCCATGCTCGTGCCTCTTCTTATAGAAACTTTTTAGTGTGTATAAATGTATATTTCAATAAAGAAGGCGGCATAAATGTTATTAATAACTGCCGATACGTTAAGTAAGTTATACTCACCTTTCAAAACCTCACCTATTGAGTATTCGTGGATATCAAAGGCATCTGTATCGCATCAACTATTGATGAACATGGCCCAGTTTATGTATATCAAACAAAAAAGAATCTAATCCTCAGTTTTGATGGGAAAATTTATCAAAGCTGTACAAAATTAAATAATATTAACGGGTTAAGCCTTGCTTATACGCAAGCTATGATGGCTGCACTCTTTTTTATACCTAACCTAAAAACGGCAATGATAATGGGGCTTGGTGCGGGTTCAATAGCCAAAAGTCTTTATCATGCTTTTCCTTCCCTCATAATTCATACTGTTGAATATCGCCAAGCAGTTGCTGATATGGCAATAAAGTATTTTAAAGTCCCTATGTCAAAACGTTTGTTGATTCATATTGATGATGCGGCAAACTACATGAAAAAAAATCGGATAAAAACTGATGTGATTTTTTCTGATTTATACAGCGCACAAGGGATGGAGTCAGATCAAGTGCAATCATCTTACTTACGTGATTGTAAAAATGCGCTTACTTTTGATGGCGTTCTCGTACTCAATATTTGCCATACGAAAGTTGGACAACGAGAGAAGTTTGACCAATTGCTTGATAAAGAGTTTGAAGGACACATTCTTAGTTTTATCATAGAAGGTGGTAATAAAATTATTTTTGCATTTAACAATAATATACCTTCATTGAGTAAAGATGAATTATTTGATAAAGCAATCGCGTTACAAAGAATAATAAATGTACCAATGACACGTTATGCTGAACTGTTATTTAATCACGTTTAATAAAAACAAGTGACAATAACTTTAGTGGTTTAATTTGCAGCAGACGTTTGGTATTTAGGCAAGGCAGAGCCTATGTAGTGTGGTTATTCCCCATAAATAGGCGATAACGCAGCATAAATGCCAAACATGCGCTGCCCTTTGAGCTCGATCTAGGGACAATTAACTCTTTGTTGCTCGGTTTTTACTTATTCTTACAGGGATG
>NZ_PNDU01000414.1:0-7202 GCF_005886635.1 Pseudoalteromonas sp. S558
AGTTGTATATCGATTGGAACAATTTTAGAAGTGATATTAATAGAGTCATTTCACTCTGTTCAAGATCATGGATTAATATGACCAACTAATAAATGGAATTGGTATAATGACCTAATTAGTATTAATAACTTGAACTCCTGATAATAAATCTATCTTAAGCAGCTATTTTTAGGGCTAACTACGTTGAATTTACTAGTAATAGATAACTCGCTATTGACGCGTAAATTCGCCTTGTTTTGACTGAAGTTTCTAGCTAGAGAAAAATAAATTATAATATCATTACAGTCCAATATGTTAGTAAACCTCTTAACCAGAGTTTAGGTTAAATAGATCGTTTCTAGCCTCTTGTTATTAGCTTTATTTAAGCTAAAAGTTAACTAATTCAATGAGTAGCATAAATGATTATTCAATTATCTTTATTGACTGAACTATAACGAACTGTAACTGTTATGCTAGCTAACACTAGGCGGCATGATTTAGCCTATCAATATAATTAGGTTATTAAAGGAAGGATATATGTCTTGTGTACAAGTTGTAATTATCGAGGATGAGAGGGCAATCGCTGATACGTTAATTCATACACTCGAGATGGATGGTTTTAAAGTTGCTTGGTTTTCAACAGCTGGTACAGGGCTTGATTATATAAAAGCTTTCCGTACAGATTTACTCATATTAGACGTTGGTTTACCGGATGCTAACGGTTTTGAGTTATGTAAGCAGATCCGTGAGTTTTCGTCATTGCCAATTATTTTTTTAACGGCTCGCAATGATGAAATAGATCGTGTAGTTGGTTTAGAGATAGGTGCTGATGATTATGTTACTAAGCCATTTAGTCCTAGAGAAATGCTTGCTCGTGTTAAGCTTCGTTTAAAACCATCTCGTATATCAGAGAAACCATCGGGCTTATTGCAAAGCAAACCTGTCCTTTATAGTAAGAACTATGACTATTACTTCGAAGATCATTCACTTGGCCTTACTGCCTTAGAGTTTAAGCTTCTAGGTAAACTTGTTTCGCAACCACGGCAGATATTTTCACGCGAGCAATTGTTATCATCTGCTCAGTTATGTCAAGAAAGCATGTATGCGCGTAACGTTGATAGCCACATTAAAGCTATCAGGAATAAGTTACGTACAGTAGGTGCTGATGAGTTGATTCAGACAAAACGTGGGTTTGGGTATTATTATGAACCCATTTAAACAATTTACTATTGGGCTATCTAGATTTAAAGGTTGGCCTAAAATACCACTCGGATTTAGATTATTTCTACTTTATTTTGTACTCGTTATATTAACCACTTACTTGGTTAGCTCTACTGTAATGCGTGAAATAAAGCCTACTGTACGCCAAGTAAGTGAAGAAACGTTGGTTGATATGGCCAATTTACTAGCTGTTATGGCGCGAGATGATCTTGCTAATGGTACGTTGTTGCAAAGCGGTTTTGTTAAACAAGTTAATTCATACGGTATGCGACAGCCTAATGCAGAAATTTGGGGAGTTAATAAGCCGGCTATTAATCACCGTATTTATATTACTGACTCTGTAGGGTTGTAATTATTGATTCTTGGCAGCGAGATGTTGGAAAAGATTTTTCGCGTTGGAATGATGTTTATCTGACTCTACGAGGAGAATATGGAGCACGATCTACTGCTTTAGATGCAAACGATCCTCTCTCGACGGTAATGCATGTAGCTGCACCGATTATCTATAATGAAAAAATAATAGGCACAGTCACTGTGGCTAAAGCTAATCGTTCGGTGCAGCCATTTATTAATATGTCTAAATATCGTGTATTGAGTTGGCTTGCGGTGATGAGCATATTGGCATTAATTGTAGGCGCTTTGATCGCTTGGCGGATCAATGGAGCATTGTTTAAACTTGCTAATTATGCAGATAAAATGGGACGTGGTGAAAAAGCAAGTAAACCCACTTTTAGAATATTTTATGAGTATGGGTTACTTAGTGATGCACTAGAAAATATGCGCCGTCAACTAGATGGTAAAAGCTATGTAGAAAATTATGTACAAACATTAACACATGAATTAAAAAGTCCTTTATCAGCAATTAAAGGCGCTAGTGAAATCTTGCAAACTCCTTTAAGTAATGAAAAACAGCAATTATTTGTTAACAATATTGAGTCTGAATCAGCGCGAATGCAGATGTTAATAGATAAGTTATTAGCGTTAACTAAGCTTGAGCAACTTCCTGAACTTGAAAAACGACAAATCATTGTTATTGCTCCCTTGCTTGAGGCGATAAGGGATTCTTTTATAGCGAGGATAACCACTAAAAATGTATTGGTAACGATTCAATGTGACTCTTCTATACAGCTAATAGGTGATCGGTTTTTAATACAGCAGACCCTTTATAATATTATTGATAATGCGCTCGACTTTTTATTTGATGGAGGTCAAATAACAATCAATGTCAAACAGTACAAACACACTGTAAATATTAAAATTAGCAACACAGGCCCTTGCATCCCTGATTATGCATTATCGCGTATTACAGAGCGTTTTTATTCATTACCTCGTGCTAGCGGCAATAAAAGTACAGGGCTGGGTTTAAACTTTGCAGAGCAAGTAGTTAAGTTACACAAAGGACAGTTGATAGTAAGTAATAGTGAGAGCGGTGTAGTAGTTGAAATAATAATACCAACTCCATAATAGCTCCACTTAATCACCATAAGAGCTCCATTTAGCTTAGTTACTATATAACTAATTAATACATGGAGTGAATATCGATGAAACAAAAAATAGAAACGAAGCTGGTGATTATTATAGGCTTAATTGTCCTGTTACTTATCCCTATTTTTATGATCCAGAGTTTGATAGATGAACGGGCTGAACTGCAAGATCAAGTTCAAGCAGATATTGCAAAAAGCAGTAGCGCTGAGCAGCAAATTATTGGCCCTTTTATTCATGCTGAATATATTGAAACCAGCATGTTAGACGGTAAAACAACAGAGCGCTTAGCTAGTATTTTATTGCTACCTGAAACGCTCAATATAGACAGCAAGTTATCGACGTTCGAAAAGTACCGAGGTATCTATAAAGCGCTTTTATATCGCTCAAAAAATCAATTTGAGGGGGTATTTGACACAACTTCACTGGCACAGTTAGCTGATAAAAAAGTACAGCGACTTAACCTTGTTATGGCCATTGCAGATATTAGAGGGATTGGCCAAGGTACTCAAATCAAAGTTAATGATCGTACTTACAAATTATTTCCTGGTACGCAAATAGCGCAACTCCCTGAAGGTGTGCGTATTGAACTTGATTATGAAAGTATTATGGAAGTTTCTACTTTACCTTATAAAATTGACTTAAATTTACAAGGTATGCGTAAACTTGCTTTAGCGCCTGTTGGTAAAGAAACCTCGTTAAATATGCAAGCTGATTGGCCTCACCCAAGCTTTGTCGGCGATTATCTGCCAATCGAATCGAGTATTTCACAGCAAGGTTTTTCTGCTAGCTGGCAAACTAATTATTTTGCTACCAATCTTCATGAGTTATTTAATTACTGTTTATTTCAAAATGAATGCACGCAGTTTAAGCAGCGTAGCATGGGTGTTAATTTAGTTGATGGCGTAAATCAGTACCTTAAAAACTATCGAGCAAGTAATTATGCTTTACTAGTAATTGTACTCGTATTTGCAAGTTTCTTTTTACTTGAAGTGTTGCGCGGTGAGCCTGTTCATCCGGTGCAATATGGCTTTGTAGGGCTTGCATTAGCTGTTTTTTACTTGCTATTGATTTCGTTAAGTGAGCATTTAGGGTTTAACGTGGCGTATCTTTTATCAGCACTTTCTTCTGCTTTTTTACTGAGTATTTATGTTGCTGGTATGCTCAAAAATAGCAAGCATGGAGGCTTTTTCTTACTGGGGGTTTTATTTTTATATAGCCTATTGTTTGGGTTATTAAGTGCAGAGGATTATGCGTTATTGATGGGGAGTGTATTGGTATTTGCGGTACTTAGTTTGATTATGATACTAACTCGAACTGTAAACTGGTACAGCACAAAGTCGCAAGTAGATAACGAGGTTACTTAAGTAGCCTTAGCTAAAATAATAAAAGGGCTGATCATTTTATCAGCCCTTTTATAGTTAACTATTGGATAAAAATACAGTAAGTTTTTTACCTATTTTTAAATGGTCGCTTGAAAGGTTATTCCATTGTTTTAGTTTGTTAATACTGACTTTGTAATATTTAGCGATTATCCATAAGCTTTCGCCTGATTTAACTTTATGCTCGATTTCTTGATCTGCAAGTATAGGGAGTATCAGCTTTTTTCCTGCGCGAATACGATTGCTTTTTAGATTGTTAAAGGCCTTTAACTGACTAACTGTTATTGCATGGCGTTTAGCTATGACACTGAGACTGTCGCCAGATTGAATGGTGTAGTGTTGCCATTGACTGTAATCACTACTTTTTTGATTTGCGAGCATTGCTTTAAACTCTATTTGCTCATCGGCAAGAACAACGATATGAGGCGCATCAATAACTGCTGGAAAGCGGATCACACCGTAGTTTAATGATTCTAGTCGTTGCCACCTTTCTTTGTTATCTATGATAACGGATCCCGAAACTGGTATTACCGCAATGGTATTTTTGTTTGCTATCGCAGGAAATGCCATTTTTTGGCTTTTGAGTAGTTGGGCAGCAGCAAGTAACTTAGGGACATATTGACTTGTTTGTTTAGGTAGTTTTAAGCTGAAGAAATCGGTTGGCTTACCCTGCCTTTTATTATTTTTAATTGCTCTTAAAACGCGGCCTTCACCTAAATTATAAGCTGCAATAGCATGATACCAATCGCCATCGAAACGTTTGTATAAATACTCCATAAAATCTAATGCTGCACGGGTACTGTCTATCACGTCTTGTCTACCGTCATACCAAGGTGAAATTTTTACTTTAAAATATTTAGCAATAGAGGGCGTTAGCTGCCACAGGCCAGACGCATGTTTATGAGAATAGGCGCTTGCATCAAAATCGCTTTCAATAAGTGGCATTAATGCCAGCTCTATTGGTAAATCTCGTTTTTCTATTTCAGTCACTATATGATAAAGATAGGGTGTCGCGCGGCGGCTAATTTCATCCATATAATTAGGGTGAGATAAGTACCAAGCAATACGCTTGTTCACAGCGGGGTGACTTGAATTAGTAAAACTTAGCTGCGCGCGAATACGTTGCCAAACATCATCCAGCTCTTTAGGACTTAAAGGCGCGATTTGTTCAATTGCTTTACTTTGTTGATTAACAACAGGATTAGCTTTAATAATTGCTTTAGGGGCTGGTTGCTCTGGTGTTGTCTCACAGCCAGATAAAATAAAAATCAGTGGCAAAATGCCGATATATCGATTTAAAAACACGTAAAAACTACTCCGTAATATAAATGCAGCTAGCTAAAAGCCGGTTAGCTTAACATAGGGAATGTTATAAACAGCGCTATAATCACCCGTTTAAACTATTTTACAGGTGAGTATTTTAGATGGTATGTATTGTTAAACTCAGTTAAATTAATAGGGTTACAACAATTTATCGATTTAGTATTGGCCTAACGGGCTTGTTTTTTAGGGATGATGGATGCGTTTAATCTTACTTTTTTTATTTTTATCGACTTTGCTGAACGTAAATATTGTCGCAGCCACACAAGTCACACCTCCAGTAAATATAGCTCCTTCGTTGCCTAATACGCAAAATAACCATGATTTGGTATACCAGCAATTATTTAGTATGCACAGCCAACTTGCTAGTTTGGATGAAAAACTACAGCAACAAAAAACACTCGGTAATGATGTTAAAACCCTAGAAGCTGCGCAGCAAGCGCTAACAATTCAACTATCTAGATTCCAAGCTCAACTCGAAGCGCAAGATAAACTACAAGCTAGTCAATTTACTGGTTTTGATGGGCGGATAAGTGATATTGCAAGTAACACTAATATTTGGGGTGGGATATTCACTCTTTTTGGTTTGATTATCACAGTTACTGCAATTGCGCTCGGCTTTAGTGCAAAAAATAGAGCTGTTTACGAAGCCAAGCAGGCTGCTAATACAGCTTCAGATAGTCATATGCTGCAATGGTTAGAAGATAATAAGGGTAAATTAATTGCAGATACCAGAACTGAGCTCGAAAAAGTCAGCTTAGGGCTAAAAGAGCGGGCCGAAAAGTTAGCAACAGAAGCGAGTGCTGCACTAAGTAAAATTGAGCGTGATCTAATAGAAGAAAGTAAAAGAATTATCACCTCAAATAAAGGGGAAACAGGTAAAGATTTAAGTAAGCACAACAAATCTCCTACAAGGGCTTCAGCTAAAAATTGGTTTAAAGTTGGTTTAAGTGCATTTGAAAATAATGAATATGATGAGGCGTTAAAAGCTTGGGCAAAAGTACTGGAGTTATTAGACCAAAAAGAAGAGCCCGAACTTTATGCTATCACACTGATGAACCAAGGTTTTACTTATGGTAAGCAAGAAAAGTTTGAAGACGCACTCAACAGTTACGCAAGCTTGATTGAGCAGTTTAGAGGCTCGTTGAATGAGGAGATTCGAATTCAGTTGGCTATGGCTATGCTTAACCAAGGTATTGCTTATGGTAAGCAAGGTAAGTCTAAAGAAGAATTTAATAGCTACACTCGTGTAATTGAGCGGTTTAAAGATTCGTCGATTGAAGAGATTCAAGTGATCATTGCAAAAGCTATGGTTAATCAGATTTCTATTTATAGTAGACAAAAAGACTTTTCTACTGCTAAAAACATTCACTCTACGTTGATTAAACAATTTAACAACTCAGAAAAAAGTGAGATTAAAATCCAAATAGGCTATTCGTTGGCAAATATTGCTGAACTAGCTTTGCTATTTGAAACACCGGAACAGGTGCTTTGCCGTGTTACAGAAGTTGAAGAGTTCATAACTGACCAGCAGGTTTTAGCTGTGATGCAGTTTATTCGCTTTTTACTTAACGATAAAACGATTGAAGAGGTTTTTGCTGCCTTAGCAGCAATCCCAGCGGAAATGGAATTAGACTGGAGCTTTAGAGAGATCAAAGATTACCTAGCTAATTTTGAAGGTCAAAAGCTGCATCAGATTCAGGCTGTTGTGAGCTTTTTTGAGCAACATAAAGATATTGAAAAGTTAAGAATTGAGTCAGGGTTAAAAAGTTAGTTTTTGATTTTCATACCTTAATTTGTCGCCATAAATGACGACCT
>NZ_PNDU01000415.1:0-920 GCF_005886635.1 Pseudoalteromonas sp. S558
AGAGTCCATATAAGGCCCTAATATAAAGCGACGTTTTTAGTGTAGATCGAAATAAAATTTTTGCAGGAATGTGCTAGGTTATATTTTCAAAACAGAAGAAATCAAGGCTTTCATCAGTCAAATAATAATTAAGGCAAGCCCTTTGCTTGACTAGCCAAAATATTTCATATTATTACTAGGGGCTGTTGATCTTTCAAGTATACTTTTTAAACAGCATAGTGAGCAGGTATAATTTACTTCGCCAAAAACAAAAAATAGCGACTCACTATGCCAAGGCTAATGTTAACAGATGAACGTTGGGAAATCCTGTACAAAGCAATGTTAAGTTCGGGGAGAATTTATGATAAGCCAGCGCATCGAATAACGATGGAAGGAATACTTTATCGGATGCGAACAGGTTTGCCATGGCGTGATTTACCAAAAGAATTTGGGTGCTGGAGCAAGGTCTTTCGACGATTTAACCTATGGTCAAGCAAAGGGGTTTTATCTCATGCTTTCAATACATTAGTGGATTCTGAAGACGTCGAATGGCTCTTTATAGATGGGGGAGTATTATCAGTGCTCATCAACATGGAACAGGGGCAGCTTCTTCAGCGACCGAAGATATAGGGAAAAGCCGAGGAGGCAACTCAACCAAGATCCATTTAGCGGTAGATAGCGGCGGCTTACCTGTTTACTTTGAGCTTTCACAAGGGCAAGTAAACGATATCGTTCATGCAAAAAGTTTGGTAGAAAACTCGCCAAAAGCTGAACATGTTGTCGCAGATAAGGGTTACGATAGCGACACTTTTCGTGAGGAAGTAGAAAAAATGGGAGCAGATTCAACAATTCCAAGAAGAAAACACCAGAAGAAAGGGAATGAGGATGTTGATTGGTGCTTATATAGATACAGGCATTTAGTTGAAAATGCATTTGGTAGA
>NZ_PNDU01000416.1:0-1113 GCF_005886635.1 Pseudoalteromonas sp. S558
AAATTGCTAAATTGCTAAATTTCGTTTTTACTAGTTTCATGTCGATGAAGCACACTTTAAATCTATATTTTTTAGATATTAATACGGTTGAATTGCATGATATAATTCTGACAATTAAATAATAAATAGGGATATTTTTGTGGATATTATTATCGGCCAACATGCGCTGAAGAAAAAAACACAGCTAACGCAACTTTCTGAACGTGCGATTGGTAAAGCCTTCAAGGATCAAGCTGCTTTAGCAATACAAATGACACAATGTAGTGCAGCTGTTTATCGTCGATTACAACGAACTTATAAATCAACTGTAACGCCACGAGATGAAAAAAGAGTTAAAGCCGGTGGCTTAAGCACACAATCAGTTACTTTTTCAACAAGTAATAGTAGCCAAAAATCTTTTAATAGCTTACTTCCTGCAATGCGCGGAAGGGCTGCACCTACAAACACTTCAAAAACGTCAAATGATGTTGCAGTTGCCTCAAATCAGCCACAAGCAGTTAACTTATTAGCTTTGTTACATCCTGTTATAAGTGGCGACATAATGAAAACGGGTAATGCTGTTGAAAAAACAGCGACTATATTAGGGTTAGTAACAACGACTGTTGGTTTTGTAGTTCCAGGCGGTGGAGCTGTATCATCAATTGTTAGTTGGGTAGGAAGTGGTGCTACGTATTCAGGTTTCTCAATGTCAAGAATTCGTCCTGATGCGCCAGACCGAGCTTATCACCAACTGACAAATTATATTTCATGGTTAGCCGCTTGGAATAAAAAAGCCTGTGAACTAATTGATATAGCAGATCCAAACGGACAATGGACGTTTCGGGATATTGAGCACGGATTTTCATAAAAATTTAGGATTATTAATAATAGTTTTAAATATTTTGTATATCTTGTCATTGCTTATGCTAATCAAAAGCCTGCTTATTGCAGGCTTTTTGTTTTTAAAATAAAGAGTAAAGCGTAGGTTGAGTTGAGTAACACGAAACCCAACGGATCTAAAATGCAGTTTGCACCTATAAAGCTAAGTATATGTATATCAGACATTGATCAGACCAATTTCAAAAATTTCGATTTAATTTAAACGCTTAATTCTCTTTAATTTGATAAAATAAC
>NZ_PNDU01000417.1:0-338 GCF_005886635.1 Pseudoalteromonas sp. S558
ATATTCGCTACATTGCACATAATATTAAGCACTTTATTAATTTTGTAATGGTGTTATCACTACTGTTTGTATGGTCTACAGAAATACAAAACTTTGCTCTCTCAATTGCCGCTTTTGCTGTTGCAATTGTACTTGCTACACGTGAGTTTATTCAGTGTGTCATTGGCTTTTTTTACTTAGTGACAACGCGGCCATTTAGAGTCGGCGATTGGATTCAGGTCGGTGAATATTATGGTGAAGTCGCCGAAACTGATTGGATAAAAACCACTATGCATGAAATTGATATGCATACTTATCAGTTTTCAAGAAAAACCATATACATACCTAACAATAAACTT
>NZ_PNDU01000418.1:0-232 GCF_005886635.1 Pseudoalteromonas sp. S558
CTCACCTAAATCCGTTGTACCAAAGTGAATTTCAGGCTCAGGGCCCGAAATTTTAGCATCCAGCTTTCTTTCAATAATTGAATTGTATCGACTGGCTACTTCTTCAAATTCTTTACAGTAAAGTTTAGCTTTAGCAGTTAACGTGTCGTAAATTGGGTATGGGTTAAAACTCTCTTTACGTACAATAGTAAAATGATGAGTGGCAAAGCGTTTTACAAAATTTAAGTTTTTA
>NZ_PNDU01000042.1:0-536 GCF_005886635.1 Pseudoalteromonas sp. S558
GTTTTTGGAGGGACGATTTAGTTCACAAGCATTATTAGATGAAGCCGCATTGGCGGCCTGCATGGCGTATGTAGACTTAAATCCCATTAGAGCCAAAATGGCTAACACCCCAGAAGAATCTGACCATACCAGCGCTCAACTACGCTTAACATGCGCAAAAGAAGGCAAGCAACCGAAAAAATTGCTCCGCTTTGCAGGCATGCCACGTCAAATCATGCCAAAAGGGCTACCGTTTGAGCTTAAATCGTACCTTGAACTTGTTGAACTAACAGGGCGAGTAATACGAGAGGATAAACGCGGGTATATTGATAATATAAACCTTCCTTTGCTTGAAAGGCTTACTATATCCCCAGAAAACTGGTTGAAACTCACCACACAATTTACACGCGTATTTCATGGCGCAGTAGGCAGGCCTATCTCACAAGCAAGTTATTGCGAAAATTTAAATCGAAAACGGCGAGCGAATATCAGTAACTACGAAAAGCTATTAGCATAAAGTTTAAATTACTCAGTAGAAAAGTTAAAACTGCATCATG
>NZ_PNDU01000419.1:0-4198 GCF_005886635.1 Pseudoalteromonas sp. S558
TTAGCATGCTAATTCGCCGTTTTGTTTATTTAAAAAGCAGTTGAACTAAAAGTGTGATTTTTCTCTTTACCTTTGGCGAAACTTCTCTATAATTCGTCGTCATTGCAGGGGCGTAGTTCCAATTGGTAGAACAGCGGTCTCCAAAACCGATGGTTGGGAGTTCGAGTCTCTCCGCCCCTGCCATTTCTCTTTACATCGTATTTATTAATTCTTATATTACCTTACTTACTAATTTCATCGAGTCGTTATGCATTCACGGTACGCAGCTGTTTTTGGTATTGAAAACCTCGAGTTAAATAAACACTTTAAACCAGCCGATACATTTCTAGCAGATAGTTTTTCTACAGATAATCTTTTAACAGATAGTCATGCACCTGACACAGTATCACAAAATAATGTGCTTGAGCCTATAGAGCTTTCTAGTCAGTTACTTGCAGATATTAAACGTGCAGCAGTCCCTATTGCTATTAATAGCGTTGTGCAAAGCGCTGAGGTGCAATTAAAAGGCGATCAGCTAGTACTTACAACACCACAGCTCAGCACGGCCGATAAGCGCGCTTTATGGGCTTTAATGAGTGAACACCTTGATAAACTTTAAATCAGTAGACAAAACCGCAATATCTCAATTAATGACTATCGAAACAGCATGTCATAGCCACCCGTGGACATTAAATACCATGGAGTCATGTATAGGCGGAAGGTACTTTAATGTAGCCGCGTTTGAAGATGAGAATATGGTTGGTTTTTATATTGGCGAAAAAGCAGGACCTGATTTTACGCTTATGGATATTTGTGTAATGCCAAGCCAACAAGGTAAGGGTATTGCTAAGCAGTTGTTAGCTCAGTTTATTGAATACGGTGAGCAACAAGACGCTGAAAACTTATTTTTAGAGGTACGCGAATCTAACACGCGCGCAATTGCCCTGTATGAACGCGCAGGCTTTATTGAAATGTCAGTGCGTAAAAACTATTACCCAAGCGACAACCCTGCAAAAAATGGCTTTGAAGACGCTATTTTAATGGGTATGGCATTAAGTTTAGGTTTTCAATAATACTATTTTTTGGCTTACAGCAGCTTGTTATTTGTATCTATTGAATGCTCTATTGCGGCTATTAAATTATTAACTAACTCATTTCGAGGGACCTTGTTATTGCTTTTTAGGTTATCCTCGAGCGCCCCTGCAGTTTGATAGATGTCGTCAAAATTAAAACACCCCGCACTGCCTTTTATACTATGCGCAACGCTGCGTAGTGCTTCCCAGTCATCAGAGTGTTGCAGTGCTTTTACTTCATTTAAATAGGTTGGCAAGTTAGCTAAATAGTTATCTGCAATTTGTTGGAATTTTTCACTTTTTAATAAACTATCCCATTTGTTTTGGTTATCTTTTTCAAGATGTAGGTAGCTTACCAATACGCTCTCTAGTGCGTCTTTGTCTATGGGTTTACCTAGGGCTTTATCGCAGCCTGCATTTAAATAAGTGTCTATATCATGGTTCATTACATTTGCAGTTAACGCGATGATAGGGCCATCATAAGCGGCATGGCGCAGCATTTTAGTGGCTTCTAATCCGCCCATAACCGGCATCTGCATGTCCATAATAATGAGTTGATAGTCGTTAACTAATGCCATTTCAACTGCTTGGGCACCATTGCTGGCAATATCAGGTTCAAGGCCCCACGTTTGTAAGAGTAGTTTTATTAATAGTTGATTATCAGGGTTGTCTTCGGCAACTAAAATATTGGCATCAAAATGATTGCTTGCAAATGATAGCAGCGGGTCTTTTTCAGGAGTCAGTTGGCTATGCTCTGTTAGTAATTCAAGTTCAGGCTTTTTCCCGCTTAAATGGCATGCCACGCTAATTGCAAATCGACTCCCTACACCAACTTCACTTTTTAAAACGACATCGCCACCAAGTAATTGCGCTAAGTTTTTAGAAATACACAATCCAAGTCCCGTGCCACCAAAGCGACGTGTTGTGGTTGCATCAGCTTGTTCAAAAGGCTTAAAAACGCGCTCTATTTGATGCTCCGACATGCCTATACCCGTATCTGTTACTACAAATTCGAGTGCTTTCTTTCGTGGATGATAGTGCACACAAATGGAGACGTTACCTTGTTCGGTAAATTTCACTGCGTTATTAGCTATATTTATGAGTATTTGTTTTAAACGAGTAATATCGCTGTATATAGTGCAAGGTAAGGGGAGGTTATAATTTATGGTTAGAGTGAGTTGTTTTTCTTGTGCTAATGGTTCAATAATCGATTTAATATCGTGCACTAGTTGCACGACGTTTATAGGCGCTTGATCTACAGCGAGCTTTTCTGCTTCTATTTTTGATAAATCTAAAATGTTATTAATTAGCTCTAATAAGTGCTTAGAGTTACGTAAAATAGTGCTTAAGTATTGCTTGTCGTTGGTTATTTTATCGTTATGCAATAGTTGCTCTGTAAAGCCCATAATAGCAGTCAATGGTGTGCGTATTTCATGGCTCATATTTGCCAAAAAGCGGCTTTTAAGTTGATTTGCTTGCTCTGCTTGTGTAATTGCAACTTCAAGTTGACTATTCATTGCCTCAAGTGCTTTAGTTCGGCTTTCTACTTTATCTTCTAGGTGATGTTTGTATTCTTCTACTTGTTCTTGATAGTGCCTTATTTGACTAACCATGTGATTAAAATCGTTAAATAACACACCCACTTCATCGTTCGTATGCGCGGGTAAAACGACTGCTAAATCACCGTCACCGACGCGATGACTGGCCACACCTAAAAGCTCAATAGGATTTAACAGTAAATTTCGAACAACCACAAAAATTAATATAGGTAAGGTGATCACCGAAATAATAACAATTAAACCGGTAATTAAACTAATGGCTTTACCCGATTGATAAAGTAGGGCTTTTGGAATGGTTGAAACATAATAATATCCTCCACTCATTTGCACCGCAAAAATCATACGTTCTATTTTATCAATGCTGGATAGCTCGATAGTCGAAAGTGTGCCTATATCAGCTAAATCATGAATTTTATTTAACTCATATTCACTAATGTATTGGCCACGCATACTGTAATCAGAACTAAATAATATTTTACCGTCTTTGGTGAGCAGTAAATTAAGCGTATTGTTATAAGGTGCTTCTAAAATACTGGTGTTAAGGATTGAAGGCTCAACATGTAAAACAATAAAACCTAGCTGTTGTGGGCGTTTTAAGTAGTAATCAACGCTGTAAATGCGCTGAATAAAGTACAGGTTAGTGGTGCCGTCGGATTCTTGTTCCATAAATTGTTGCTGGCTTAAATTACTCTGCAACACTTTATCCATAAAGGGATAGCTTTTAGGCGCTGTGGTTAAATTATTAGAATAGTAGGCGTCACTTTTTCCGCTGGCCGAAACCAAATTAATACTTATTATATCGGGATAGGCTTCACTGTAACTGGCAAATACATCCATTAATGCGCCTAGTCTACGCGTATAATTTCCATTGACATGCACATCATTTGCTAAAAAATCACTCAGTACAGGGGAGGTTGAAAGTAATTTGGTAGTGGAGTGAAAAGAATCAATGTAATTAAATACTTTTTGCTGTTGCTGCTCAACAAAGCGGCTCATAATAAGATCAGCTTGCTTTTGTGTTGAGTTAGTCACATTAGTAAGTGTAAAGCCACCTAAAAATAATAAAGGCAATATAACAAGTGGCGTTATATACCATAATAATCGAATGCTTAACTTACTGGTTTTCATGACCAAACTACTTATCCTCCATGCAATTTATCAATAATATGCGTAACCGCTATATTACACAAGTCTGTAGGTGTCTTGATGGCTAATTTCTATAACAAATTAAAGAAGCTTGTGTATAAATAATAGGGAGCTGTGAGGTGAACTTTGGCATTTTATTTTAGAACTCAGAGGCCTTGAATAAAAAGATCAGCTAATAACTAACCATTGATTGTTTATAAGGCCAAGATCAGCGAAAATAGTCTTCAATTACGATTAACATAACGGATCGCATGTGAAGAGCCAATTTGGGGCTTTTCTGATGGTATGTTGAGCTTTCGTGGTTGCAATTTAGCAATTTTATTAAAAACATGATTATTTTAGGGTATTAAATAACTCACTAACTACGTTAAAAATTATTCATAGAGAACAACTATATGTGTAATTTCGCCGTGTTATTGTGCTATTTTTTATCGCTATAAT
>NZ_PNDU01000420.1:0-2687 GCF_005886635.1 Pseudoalteromonas sp. S558
CTGACCACTTGATATCACCACAGCCTTTTTTAATATGTCCTTTTCTAATTCAATGCATTGGATTTGCTTTTTAAGTTCACGAATTTCAATTTGTTCAGGCGTCATTGGTGAAGCCGATGGTGACTGACCATTACGCTCTTGCTTTAATTGAGTAACCCACTTACTTACGGTTGATTTACCAACACCCATAGCCTTGGCTGCATCTTCTTGCGTATAACCTTGATCGACTACAAGCTGAGCTGTTTCTAATTTGATTGCCGCAGAATACGTGCGCGTTTTAATTTCGTCATTTTTTCACCCAAATTTGTATGCTGATTAGCATAACATTTCTTTCTTAATGGGTGGCCAAAATCACTGTACCACTACAATCCCGAGTGGAAATGTTATGTAATTGAGAGGTGATTGACTTCTCCAAGAGAAGGAACATTCAGTGAAGAATTACTCATATCCTTCACTTTTTTGCGATATTCCTTAAGGCCAGCTATCAGATTAGCTTCAGTCTCTTTTAAGCAATCTGATAGCTCTACGCTCCACATAAGCTTCTCTTGCTCACGCCGAAAAATCATTTCTCCTGTGGGTGAAACTGCTAAGAGTTTTAGTCTTCTCATACCAGTAAGTCCCTTATTGGCAAAGTTAATCACACCCATTAACCGACCATTAAGATCAAAGAAAATTATTTGATTAAGCAGTTTGTGAATAATCCGACTATATTTTATATCATGATAAACCTTATAGAACGGGTATTCCGCATTAGGGAAATGTGTATAATCGGCTTTCTCATAAACATTAACAGGCAACTTTTCAGAAGCTTCTTTATGATCAAGAACGGCTATTTCAGCACCGGTGGAATCTATTATTGAGTAACGATATCCCATACCCTTGTTAGGGTAGGCGGCTTTTGAATTTCCAGATGTAACAATGCTCAACAACCATCTGTCGCAGCCCAGCGCCAGTATCTGAACAACCCTAGGATTGAAAATTCTACTCTTACCAATTTCCGAACAATCTACAGAACCAAAATCCGACTCGGTACCGTCGCCAATTCCCCAGTCAAACGATTCACATTTCATAGTATTCCACTGGGATGGTGGAAAAGCCTCCTGTTCAGAGATTACCAAATGATAATTCACAATATGATAGCTTAGCTGTTCAAGGCGAGGCATGACACCCAAACTTCTTCGCCCACCTGGAAAAGTCGAGAGCAATGAGGGTTGGATCCGCTCCATATCCAGTGGTTTAAGATTACTCGCAACAACGGTACCCGCAGTGATATCTACCCACAACCCTCTACCACCCTGATTGATAATCCCAAAAACATCCTGACTGTTACCTGTAAGTAACTCTAATCCTGCCTCTAACCACTGTGACCCGCTATCGACGATCTCCCCGACGTCTATGAACTTTTGGAAACAAAATTCTAGATCCATGCACAACAAACTGTAAAACCATTGAGAAGCGCCTTGCGATTTAACGTGTTTACCGGTTAAAGCTATATAACCGTCGTTAGTTGCACACAATGAAGCACAGTTTAATTGCTTACCTTCGTACTCTGGCATATCTAAAAATTTGATTTTTCCCATAACTATTCCTATTCATTTTTAAGCACACAAACAGCTAAGCCTGACACTACTAAAATTGTATTTCTTTGACTCATACAAATTTGGCACCTAACGAGGCTGTAGAATAACTCGTTTTTAATTTATTTTTACAGATGCATTAACCATAGCTGAGTTCCTATTTTGATTCAATCGGTTACTTCGATTTTACGTAAAATATAAAAAGAGGATTAACTGTTGCTTTAATGGGCGTTTTGGAAGGTATTACAGGTGTTTAAGTGGCTTATTTGGAGAGGTAGCAGCTTACCTTTATTAATGCATCGTGTTTTGCAGCTTTTCTATATTATGAACTAAGCAATACAGTTGCCATTGGGCATTCACTTTCGTTTGACCGCGTAAGGTCAATTTATTCAGCGAAATTGATCGGAATGAATTTATTTTGGCAAGATAAGTCAGGCTTGACTCCTTACCTAATGAAAGAGCCATAACAATTTACCGTGGGTGAATAATATCTATTAGATCACAGTAACCCTGTGGGTTCAAGGTTAAAAAACAATCAAGTAAAACGTGTAGAACCAGTTCCTAAAAAGAGTAATTCTACAGCCTATCGTGGTAGAGCGACCTATTGCTAGGCCGACCCCACACAGATCCGGACGTGCGGAACTACCGCATCCGGCTCTTCAGTTATATATTCACTCGTGTAAAACACACGACCCTAGTACCAATCAACAAGGATATTTCGCTTGCTGACTTTGATACTCTCAATGTTAAAATACTCTATCATCTTCTTGAAATTACTCCAGTTATAACTTCGTCGACCACTGCGTCTGTTCAGCCATTTATATAAACTATGTAGCACATAGTCATATATTGTGGATAAGCTTCGGCTGTTGTCTGGTAAACCAAAGTAATTTCTAAATCCTATCAGTTTTCGCCTCAATTGAGGTAGCCAGTTTTTCAGTTTTAATGAATACCTTGCTTTGATCCATTGATAATATTCACTCAGCGTCGCCTTTTGCTTCTTCGCGGCCGTTCGTCGCCTAAGTCGTGGCTTACTATTTGAATCTGTGCCCCAATAGAACTCAAACCCTAGAAATACAAAGTGACGGTTTTCGACCAACATGAAATCTG
>NZ_PNDU01000421.1:0-752 GCF_005886635.1 Pseudoalteromonas sp. S558
CGCTAGAATGAACATGTTTTTAATAAATTGGTATTAGCAGTTAGGAGAAACCAATGCCTTCATTTGATATTGTATCTGAAGTAGAAATGAACGAAGCTAAAAACGCAGTCGATAACGCAAATCGTGAACTAGAAACACGCTTTGACTTTAGAGGCGTTGATGCATCTATAGAGTTAAACGATAAAACAATTAAATTAAAAGCCGAAGCAGACTCTCAGGTTATGCAGTTATTTGATATTTTGGCGAACAAAATATCTAAGCGTGGCATGGACGTATCAAGTTTAGAGCTACAAGATATTAGTCGTGCAGGCAAAAATGTTTTTCGTAATGTCGGGTTAAAGCAAGGCATCGAAAAAGACATGGCTAAAAAAGTTGTAAAAGCCATTAAAGACTCGAAAGTTAAAGTGCAAGCGGCCATTCAAGGTGAAGAAGTACGTGTAACAGGTAAAAAACGCGACGACCTTCAAGAAGCAATGCAGGTTGTGCGCAGCGCCGATTTAGGGCAGCCTTTCCAATTTAAAAATTTCCGTGATTAAAACACCTCCAAAAATCTAGCTAACCAGCTAGGGGGTTAATTAAAAGCCAAACAGCAGTGTTTGGCTTTTTTGTTATACCAATTGCATTAAATTAGTGATCTATTATAGCGATAAGAAAATAGCGCAATAACAAGGCTAAAACTATGATACATAGTTGTTCTATATAAATAGTTTTTAACGTAGTTAGTGAGTTATTTAATACGCTAGAATGATCAT
>NZ_PNDU01000422.1:0-14316 GCF_005886635.1 Pseudoalteromonas sp. S558
AATCAATAGTTTTATACCAACCTGCATAAATCTTTGATCAATTTAACGAATTAAATTTCACTATAACGTCGTTAAAAATTTTTATTTAGAACAACTAGATACAAAAATTTTTGCCTGTTCTAGCGTAATTTTCTTAACATTAAATAGACCCCATATATAAGCAGATTGGTATAAATGAAAACGCACTACAAGGATAATTACACTGAATTAGATCGCAGTTTTCATATTGTTAAATAGTTTTCATACTTATACTGATTTGTATAAGTTCACTTCTAAAGTATTAGTTGAGGGGAAGTGTAATTGCAATAATTACACTAAAATTACGAGTAAAGTATTAATTTTTGGGGGAGGTATTTATTAACAAGGCTTTACTATTGCGGCTGTTTTAGCGAGTGCATTATTGTCTAAAATAGTAATGAACTTGCCTTCTACTTTTATTAAGTCGGCTTTTTGAAAACGACTCAGTAAACGGCTTATAGTTTCAACGGTTAGACCTAAATAGTTACCAATCTCTCCGCGTGTCATGGTAAATCTAAATTCTTTACGCGAAAAACCACGCTCACCAAAACGCTCTGACAAGTTATAAATGAAACTAGCTAAGCGTTCCTCTGCTGATTTTTTATTGAGTAATAGCAGCATTTCTTGATCGTATGTAATCTCACTGCTCATTAAGCGCATTATTTGTTGGCGTAGTTTTGGTAATTTACCTGATAGCTCATCGAGGGTATCAAATGGGATTTCGCACACCATTGATGTTTCTAATGCTTGTGAAAAGCTTGGGTGTGTCATTTTATTTATTGCATCAAAGCCAACAAGGTCGCCCGCTAAGTGAAAGCCAGTAATTTGCTCATCGCCTTGCTCTGATAATGTATATGATTTGAATGAACCAGAGCGCACTGCATAAATAGCCTTTAAAGGTGCACCAGATTCAAATAAATAGTCGCCTTTGTGAAGTGGTTTCTTTCGTTCAATGATTTCGTCAAGCTTATCCATTTCTTGGCCATTAAGTGAGAATGGCAAACACAATTGACTGATACTGCAATTATTACAGCTAATAGCACAATTACCTTTAGCGCGACTTTGAGAGAAATCCATAATTTAATCCGTTTTAATTTTTATTCACGACGTTGTCTAGATTAAAGTACCAGCTTGTCGGTTGCAATAATCAATAAGTAGATACCATACCAAATTATAACGCTGCCTAATACAATTCGGGTCCAAGGATGGTTAATTAGTGTGTTTAGCTTTTGCGCGGTAACACCTAATGTGATCATTGCTGGAAAAGTGCCCAAGGCAAAACATAACATAACTAAAGCGCCATCTAGTGCGCTTGGGCTGGTCATGGCCCAAGTTAAAGCTGAGTATACCAGACCACAAGGCAGCCAGCCCCATAAAGCACCATAACCTAAAGCTTTAAAAGGGGAGTTTATTGGCATTAAATATTTATTAAGCTTAACAATATGCTGCCATATTAAAGTTTTTCCAATTTTTTCTAACCATTGTAAAGTGGGCCCTAGACGCATTATATAAACGCCTACAAGTAACATAAAAATGGCAGCAATAAATGAAAGTATTAAAGAAAAAGATGTATTTTGCTTGGCAAATTGGCTGCTAATTCCTGCAACTAGCGCGCCCGCAATCATGTAACTTAGTGCACGACCGATATTATACGCTAATGAGTAAGTGAATGTTTTACGCTTGTCGCTGGCTAACTGCAATGAACCAGCTATACCGCCGCACATAGCAATGCAATGGCCGCTACCAATGAGGCCCATTAAAAATGCACTGGTATAAAGAGGGTCAATCATTGCTTTTGTTATGCTGCTCTTTGTCGTCTTCGAACAAAATACTGTGGCCTTGCTTGTTTAAATCCGAGAACTGCTCGCTTTTTACAGCCCAAAAAAAGACACCAATGGCAATAATGACAAATAAAATAGCAATGGGGATCAAAATGTAAATTATGCTCATAACTTTAATAGCCTTAGTGAATTACAGATCACAATAATTGAGCTGGCAGACATGCCAATGACAGCCATCCACGGAGCAACTAGGCCCAATGCAGCAAGCGGTAATATCGAACCATTGTACAATAAAGACAGCGCAAGGTTTTGCTTAATAATCCGTCTTGTTTGTTTGGCAACATTAAGTAAGTGATCGATTGAAGCTAAATCGCTATTAAGGAGCACTACATCGGCACTGTTTTTTGATATATCAGCGCCGGTTTCCATCGCAATAGATAAATGCGCACTGGCAAATACAGGGCTGTCGTTCACGCCATCACCCACCATTGCTACAACTTCATTTTGTGAAGCCCATTGCTCAACGGCTGTTTGTTTATCTTTTGGTGAGCATCCAGATTGCACACTGTTAAGCTTAAGCTGCTTAGCAATTTTTTGCCCTGCATCTGATGCATCGCCAGTTAACATGTGGCATGTCAACTTTTGTGATTGCAGTGAGTCTACAAGTTGCTTGGCATCTTTTTTAATTTTATCAACAAAGTAAAAACGAGCGACTACGTGTTTGTTTATATATAAGCTCGCTTGTGCATTGGTTTTTTTACTATCAAACCAGCCACTTTTACCTATTGCGTAATGATTCATATCATCTTGCGCGCTAATACCTAACCCAGGGTGAATTTCAACATCGACAAAAGTGCGTTGAGCTGGTGTAAATTCGTTAAAAGCACTGGCAATAGGGTGCTCCGAGTAGCTTTCTAACATAGCCGCTATTTCTAAAATTTGGCCTTTTGTGTATTGTTTATCGAGTATGTCCACGGCATCAAGGCTAAATTTACCTTGGGTGAGTGTGCCTGTTTTATCAAACGCGAATAAGGTTATTTGTGAGAGCGTTTCTAGCACATGTGCTTGTTTTATTAATATGCCTTTTCGAGTTAGTGTCGCTACGGCGCAAGTAAGTGCCGTTGGTATAGCTAAACTCAGTGCACATGGGCAGGTAGCAACTAAAACAGAAATAGTGATCCAAAAGGCATGCTCAGGTGCTATTTGGTACCAACCAATAGCAGTAATTGAAGCAAATATAAGTAAAGAGGCAATAAACCACTGTGCTACTTTATCAGTAATTTCGACTAATTTAGGGCGCTTAGTGAGTGCATTATGTTGCAAACGTATAATTTGGTTGAGCAGCGTGTTTTGACCAATTTTATTGATTTTTATTTCAATAACGCCGTCGTGATTAACGCATCCAGCATAGACATTGTGACCAACAAATTTAGTCACTGGTTGATGCTCCCCTGTCATCATTGACTCATCAACCGTAGTTTTACCTTTAACAAGCTCGCCATCGGCAGGAATTGTTTCACCGGCTTTAATTAGCACTATGTCATTGAGCTTTAGTTTTTTGGCTGCAATTATAAGTTCTTCACCATTATCATTAATTGTTCGCGCTGTTAATGGCAATAATTTTTGTAGGTTAGCAGTAAATTCACTGGCTTTTAAACGCGCTCTAAATTCAAGGTATTTCCCAAGTAATAGTAAAAAGGTAAACATGCATACCGATTCAAAATAGACTTCGCCCACTTCCATAAATGTGGCGTAGCAACTAGCGCCATACGCACCAAAAATAGCCAGTGACACGGGTAAGTCCATGTTGAGCTGTTTAGACTTTAATCCATTGATGGCATTAGTTAAAAAGGGAAGTGCACTGTACAGAATAACAGGGGAAGCAAGGACTAAACTGATCCACCTAAAGTATTGCTCAAAATTACTATCCATGCCTGAGAACATGCCAAAGTACATGGCAAATGCAAACATCATGACTTGCATGGTCATCAAACCTGCAACACCTAAACGGCGAATATAGGCTTTGGCAGTTTGTTGCTTTTGCTGCGCTTCAATATCTGATTGAAATGGGTAGGCTTTATAACCAATTTTGGCTAAGGAAGTAATAATTTCACTCAATGGGGTGCTGGTTTTATCCCACTGGATCATCGCGCGATTTGTTGAGGTATTTACATCAACCCGTTTTACTGTTTTTAAATTTAACAATTGTTTTTCGATGAGCCATGCACAGGCTGCACAAGTTATACCTTCAACACTTAATAATACCTCTGAAATACTATCGTTTGTGGCTATAAACTCATCTTGAATGTCTTCGTTGTCATAACTTTTTATAAATGCGAGTTGCTCAGGTACTAGCTGTTCGACCTTACCAGCACGAACTGTGCGGTACTTATAATAATCAGTCATACCTTGATCAACAATATTTTGCGCAACGGCTTGGCAGCCAATGCAACACATTGGCTGTGCTTTATCATCAATGATAACGCTTGCACTAAATCCGTTTGGCACACTCTCAAGGCAATGAAAGCAAGAGTTAGACATAGTCAGGACTACTTATAGTTAGGATTAACTAAAACGGTATGTTCAGTTGGTAAAATAATATTTTCTTTTAGTTTCCAGCTACCGTCTACGGGCTCAATAAATACTGAGTAGGCACCTAGTGTAAAATCATTCAGTAATGCCGTAAATTCTTGGTTTGCATTTGGAGTAAGCATAGCTTCAAAGTCATGTGCTTTTATAGTGCGATGATAAAACGAGAGTTTTAATGCATGCACATTACTGCTGTCGCCTTTTGTAAATTTGAAACTTACGCGCTCGTTAGTGACATTTAATTCGCCATGTAGGTAAAGTGCTTTTGCTTTTTCAAACTTACTAAGCTCTAAGTTTATTGCTTTACCTTTTTTGTAGTAGTCATCAACAACCATGTCTGGGCCGTTACCTATTGCTGTAATAAATAAGCTGATACAGCCAATAATGGCCGCTAATGGGAAAAAGATTAAAAACCAAGGCCAAAAATTTTTATACCACGGAGTAGGTTGCATAGTGTCTCTAAAATTAGTTTAGGAAAGGCTATTTTATAGGAATTATACGTAAAAGACTAAAAAAAAGCCTCACAGTGGAGGCTTTTTTGATCTGGATTAATCTATTGAATTAAATAAATTAATTTATAAACATTTTATTAACCGCGTGATTATTTATCTTGCGATAAACTGTAAACATAGGCAGTTAATAAGTGAATTTTATCTTCACCTAAAATGTCTTTCCATGCTGGCATTACGCCGGCACGGCCATGGTTAAGAGTTTCCTCAACAGCGCGTTGAGAGCCACCATATAACCAAATGTTATCAGTCAGGTTTGGCGCGCCAAATGGCAGGTTATGTGCAACCGACCCTTTACCGTCAGCACCGTGACATGCGGCGCACATTGCAAATTTTGCTTCGCCTGCTGCTGCATCTTTTTGGTTAACGGTACGACCAGAAAGGCTCAGCACATGTGCTGTCATTTCTTTAATACCTTGCTCGCCAAGGGCTGGGCCCCAAGCAGGCATTGCTGCAATACGACCAAGTAAGAGTGTTTCTCTAATTTTGTCTGGTGTACCGCCATATAACCAATCTTTATCAGTTAGGTTAGGGAAGCCAGTTCCACCACGCGCATCAGAACCATGACATTGCGCACAGTTTTGTGAGAATAAACGCTGACCAATTTCGATGGCTAATTGACCATCTGTTTGTTCATGTTTGCTACCGTTTTCAAGTGCAACTTGCTGCGCTGCGTCACCTTCAAACTTAGAATTAACTAAATCTAAAACTGGCACTTGTGCTAATCGGTTGAAAATAGGACCAAAACGCTCTTCTGCGGCTTCGTACTCTTTATCAAGCTTTACAAAGCGACCATCTGCTTTTGCATCTGCAACTGCTTGTTTAGATTCAGCTAAAGAGGTAATACCTTGGTTAGAGCTAGTCCATTTACCTAATCCTTCCCAGTTGCCTAAACCTGGATAAGCTGCAAGGTAATATACAGACCAAATAAAAGTAGCGAAGAACATGTAAGTCCACCATTTTGGTAGTGGGTTATTTAACTCTTCAATGCCGTCAAATTCATGTCCACAGCTTTCACCTTCTTTTACGCCAGTATAGTTTTTTAAGTTCCAAACTAGTAAGCCAAAGATGATGAATAAGCATGCAAGGGTTAATACAATAACCCAAATACTCCAAAAGCTAGTCATTTTTCAGACTCCTTTTCCTCGTTAGAGAGTGTGTTGTCATGTTTTTTTTCATCTTCAAAAATGGCATTAGCAGCGCTATCAAAACGAGTTTTGCTACGCTTGCTGTATGCCCATACAACAATCACAATAAACAATACTAAAATTACCAGAGTCAAAATGCCTCTGTATGTTCCGTAATCCATAATTTTTTACTTCAAGTGGGTGCCAAGTTGCTGTAAATACGCGATTAGGGCTTGCATTTCAGTTGCGCCTTCGCCGTTATTCATAGCGTTAACCTTCTCAACATCAGCTTGAAGCTCTTCGTCGCTGCCATAACCCAAACCCGGGTGTTTAGGGTTTTGTGGGTTGATAGCAAAAGTATCACGGAAAATTTGTAGTTTTTTCAGAGTCAGGCTGGTATCTACCTTATCCTCTGCTAACCAAGGAAAACCTGGCATATTAGACTCAGGAACCACAGCCCGAGGGTCCACTAAGTGAGCATAATGCCAATCATCCGAGTAACGTTTACCAACGCGTGCTAAATCAGGACCAGTTCGTTTAGAACCCCATTGGAAAGGGTGATCCCATACTGACTCGCCTGCTACAGAGTAGTGACCGTAACGCTCAACTTCATCACGAAAAGGGCGGATCATTTGTGAATGACAGTTGTAACAACCTTCACGCACATATATATCTCGGCCTTCCATTTCTAAAGCATTTAGAGGGCGCAGGCCTTCTACCGGCTTAGTGGTATCGTCTTGGAACATTAGCGGAGTAATTTCAACTAGTGCACCAAAGCTGATAGCAAAAACAGTCAGAATAGCCATAAGGCCAACGTTTTTTTCTACTATCTCATGTTTATTTTGTGAATTTTTATTGCTCATCATCTCACTCCGTTATGCTAATTGTGCTTGCGCGTCTAACTTCAGAGATTCTTTCTCAGCTGAAATTGTACGGAAAACGTTATAAGCCATAACTAACATGCCTGCTACGATGAATACACCGCCAACAAAACGCATGATGTAGAAAGGATGCGACGCTTCTAAAGACTGCACAAAGCTGTACATTAATGTACCGTCAGCATTTACTGCACGCCACATTAGACCTTGCATTACACCAGATATCCACATTGCAACAATGTATAAAACAACACCGACAGTGTGTAACCAGAAGTGAGTATTAACCAATTTAACGCTATACATACGACCTTGCGCAAATAACGCAGGAATTAAGTGGTAAATAGCACCAATTGAGATCATCGCAACCCAACCTAGTGCACCTGAGTGTACGTGGCCGATTGTCCAATCTGTGTAGTGAGATAATGCATTTACAGATTTAATTGCCATCATTGGACCTTCAAACGTAGACATACCGTAGAAAGATAATGAAACAACTAAGAAACGTAATACTGGGTCAGTACGTAGTTTATGCCACGCGCCAGACAGTGTCATAATACCGTTGATCATACCACCCCAAGACGGTACGAATAAGATAATAGACATAACCATACCTAAACTTTGCGTCCAATCAGGAAGCGCAGTGTAGTGAAGGTGATGAGGACCTGCCCAGATGTATAATGAAATTAACGCCCAAAAGTGAACAACCGATAAACGGTATGAGTAAACTGGACGACCTGCTTGCTTTGGTACGAAGTAATACATCATACCCAAGAAACCAGCCGTTAGTAGGAAGCCTACTGCATTATGTCCGTACCACCACTGAACCATCGCATCTACCGCACCTGCATAGATTGAGTACGATTTAGTTAACGATACCGGCACTGCCATGCTATTTACAATATGAAGCACAGCAACAGTGATAATAAAGCCAGCGTAGAACCAGTTAGCAACATAGATATGCGACACTTTACGCTTGATTAAAGTACCAAAGAATACAATCGCATAAATAATCCAAACCACAGCGATTAAAATATCGATTGGCCATTCAAGCTCTGCATATTCTTTAGAGCTAGTAATACCAAGTGGTAGCGTTATTACTGCTAATACAATAACGAGCTGCCAGCCCCAAAATGAAATGGCGGCGAGTTTGTCTGAGAAAAGACGCGTTTGACAAGTACGTTGAACGACATAATAAGATGTCGCAAAAAGTGCACTGGTACCAAATGCGAAAATTACTGCGTTCGTGTGTAACGGACGTAGTCGAGAGTAAGTTAACCATGGTGTATCAAAGTTAAGTGCTGGCCAAGCTAATTGGGCAGCAATCAGAACCCCAATACTCATGCCAACGATGCCCCAAATCACTGTCATAATAGCGAATTGGCGTACAACTTTATAGTTATACTCAGTTTGTGATGCTACTGTTTGGCTCATTTTCTGGCTTCCGCTGCAATAAATGCGTTTAGAAATGAATTACCCACCGATAAAAAGTGGGGCCTACTATTACTTCACAAGCATGTTACCTAAAACGTTCAAAGCATGAATGCTTCAGAAAACAAACTCGAGAAACCCTTAATTTTTGCGGGTGAAATGATAAATTTTTTGACCTAAAAAAGATAGTTCAATTACGTAATATTATGACATCAATCAAACTTTGTGAGTTTGTTGTTTATTTTTTGATACAGTTTGTGCCATATTTCTACTAAGCGTAACATTACTACTTGTTATTTATAGACCCGATTATTAAGATTCGCTTTTATTTACAGCGAGATTATTATGCTTGGATGCAGATTACCCGTATTTTTAGTACTGACTTTGTTATTAACAGCATGCGATTTTTCTGAAAACAATGAGGTTTTGCTCGAAAGTACAGAGGCATGCGATGCTAATTTACCCTGTACTTTCCCAAGTGGTGTTAAAATATGGCTAAGTGACTCCTCGCCTTCGCCCGAAACCCCCTTTACAATTTTTAGCAAACTGCCTAGCGGGCTACACATTACAAATGCCAAACTAAAAGGTATTACTATGTATATGGGCTATATACCACAACAGTTTAAGCAATACGGCGATAGTTGGCAAAGCGAAACTATGGTGGGTATATGCGCTGAAAAAAACATGCTTTGGAACTTAGAACTTACCTTAGTAAATAAAACCACCTCAGTTGAAAAAACACTCCATTACCCTTTTTATGTAAATTACTAACATCACTCTATGCCCTAGATTGATACGAGCGATTATTGCGTTCGATCACCATACACTTTCCAGTCTTTTTATGAAGTGCGCTTTGCTGTTGGTTATTCAAGTTATTCAGTAAACACATCAGAGGCTTCTCTAATAAATATGTAAAGTGAGTTAAACCGTTCAAGTTGCTCACAATAACCGCATAAATATAGTTAGTAATTAACATTTAGTTTTGCGCTTTTAATAATGTGTTGTGATTAACTTGTTAATTTGCATTTGCTAAGCTTATTTCTTGTATGATTACATATAATTACAAACTACATCATATTGGTTTCACCTGTTTTTTAATTGTATCAAAGTCTGTTTAATTTATTGATTTTTATCTGTATTATTTAGTCTACAATGAAACAAGTTATAACCTTTGTACCTTGAATGTTTCATTCCTATTATCCACTGTCAAAAATCAACCTACTATTAAGTTTTCGTTCAGTTAACTGGGCCTAAGTTGCCTGCCCAGCTCACCAATCTTATAAAAGTGAGTGTTACCAATATTGGTAAATTTCCAACAAGTAGGGTTCTTTCATGAAAAAATCAACTCTTGGCTTAGCTGTAATTGCAGCAATTCCAATGTTCTCAAGTGTGCAAGTTTTAGCTGCTGATGAAGCTGTAAAATCAATCGAAAAAATTCAAGTTACGGGTTCTCGTATTAAGCGTTCAGATATGGAAACTGCTAGCCCAGTAACACTCATTGGCGCAGATGAAATAAGAGCATCTGGTGCAACATCTGTTGATAGCGTACTTCAACAAATGACCGCAACAGGCGGTGCAATGACCAACCCAGGCGTAAATAATGGCTCTGATGGTAATGCATCTATCAACTTACGTGGTCTAGGCTCACAACGTACATTAGTACTTGTGAACGGACGTCGTATGATCAACTCTGGTACAGGTGCAGCGTCTACTGTTGATTTAAATACAATTCCAGTTTCTATGATTAAGCAAATTGAAGTACTTAAAGATGGCGCTTCAGCTGTATACGGTACAGATGCAGTTGCTGGTGTTGTAAATATTATTCTAAAAAATGATTTTGAAGGCCTTGATTTAAACGTCAATTCTGCAATGACATCAAAGCATGATGCAACTGAAAACTCTATTGACTTCACAGTAGGTACTTCATTCGATAAAGGTAATATTGTTTTTGGTGCGCAGTACACAAATCGTGGCGAAGCAAGCCAAGCTAACAGACGTTTTTCAGATTGCCCAATTGAAGAAGGGAGTAACGGTTTTTATTGTGGAGGTTCTTCATTCAGTGAAGGCGGCCATATTCAAAACAGTTTAACTGCTGGTATTTTAAATAAAAAAGGTGAAATTGAACAAACTGGTATAGCTGACGATAGTGGTTTGAGCGGTTTAGGCGGGTTACACCGTTATTCAGCTGAAAATGATTCATACAACTATGCTCGCAGTAGTTACTTGTATACGCCGATGAACCGATTAAATATTACGGGCCTTGGTACGTATGAGTTATCTGACGACACAAGCTTTTTTAGTGAGTTTACCTATACAAAACGCTGGTCAGAGCAACAGTTAGCACCACAACCAATTAATTTTAAGTTTGCTTATGATCCAAGTACTATGGGCAACAGCCTTTTAGGTCAAACTTTTGACAAACGTCAAGTTGCTAATAATGCATTTGTAAAAGATGCAAATGGTGATTACGTAACAACTGCAACAAATTATGCAGCTGGCGATCCAATCAGCTACCGTCGTCGTATGAGCGAAAGTGGTACACGTAACTACACTCAAACAGTGGATACAGTGCGTATCGTTGTAGGTGCAGAAGGTGTTATTAACGATTACTCGTGGGATCTTTCTGCTAACTTTGGTCGAAATGACTCTGTAAGTAAAACAAGTAACCTGCATAACGTTTCAGCTTTAAAAGCGGATGTTGAGGCAGGTAACTTTAACCCTTTAAATGAAGCTGACTGGGTTCAATCAAACGTAAGTCAATACATTTATAAAGAGCAAGAATCTGGTGGAAGCCAGTTGTTTATCGTTTCAGGTTCTCTTTCTGGTGAAATGTTTGAACTACCAGCAGGTTATGCTGCATTTGCTGCAGGTATTGAGCATCGCCAAGAAAAAGCGTGGGAGGATCCGGATTCAATTGCTGCTCAAGGTTTAGGAAACGACCCTCGCGTAGATCCAACAAGTGGTGGTTTTAATGTAGACGAAGCGTATGTTGAATTTGCAATACCATTGCTAGCAAATGCACCATTCGCTGACAGTGTTGAGTTAAGCGCTGCAATCCGTGCCTTTGATTACAGTACATTTGGTTCAGATAATACGTGGAAATTGGGCTTAACTTGGCGCGCTACCGATGAGTTAATGATGCGTGCAGTACGTTCAACAGCTTTCCGTGCTCCAACAGTTGATGAGTTATACTCAGGCAAAGCCATTTCTTATGATGGCGTAACTTTCCCAGGTGCAGATGATCAAGCTGAAGTAACTGTGGGCGGCAATGCTGCTTTAACACCTGAAGAAGCAGATACGTTAACATTTGGTGTTGTTTATGAGCCACAATGGCTTGACGGTTTTTCAATGACGTTAGATTACTACGATATTGAAATTGAAAATGCTATTAGTACTTACACAAGTCAATTTGTTGTCGATCAGTGTATTAACCCTAATGGTACTGGGACTACATTGTGTGAAAACACTGGTGCGTTAATACGTACTGATGGCCGTATCGTGTTCAACAACCAGTTGCGTAACATAGGCTCAGAAAAAACATCAGGCATAGATTTAAACTTAAAGTATTCATTTGATGCGTTAGGTTTAGCGTGGAAAACAGGCCTTGATACAACCTATTTAGATGAATATGTTGTTGATACTGGCGCGGTAATTGACTATCAAGGTTATATTACAAACGGTAAAGGTGGCTATGCTGATCTTAAGTCTAACCTTCACGTAACTGTCAGTGGTGACTCGTGGGATGCAACATACGAAGCACGTTATGTTGCTGGTATGGACAGCTTTACTTGTCGACTTGATCAAAGCGAATGTATTGCACCGACTACACCATCAGTTGTGTATCATGATATTAGTGGTTCTTACATGATTAACGATGTAGTTACTGTGTCTGCTGGTATCAACAATATGTTTGATAAGCAACCTCCTTACTACACTGGTAATTACTCTGCAAATACTGACCCATATACATATGATGTACTTGGCCGTCGTTTATTTGCTGGTGTAAACATTAAGCTTTAATTAGCAGTTTAATCTTATTGAGGCTCAGTATTTACTGGGCCTTTTTTATTGAACAAAGCTTAGTAGGCAAGTACACTTAAGTTTCTAAAATATAGCGCAATTTCTCCAGCGTTAGAGTAGTCCCCAAAATTAACCAAATCGGCTAAGGAGAACTGATTGTTAAAACAAGACGAAAACTTATCTTTTGTCATTGAACCAGAGCTAAATCCTCGCGCTGAGCAGCGTATTGATCTGTACTTTTCGATCCCGAATGAAATGGGGATCAACCCGCAGACGCTTTCTGAAGAATCTTATTTTAATAACCACTTTAAATCGCATTTAGCCTATAACGCCAATAATATACATTTGCCGTTAGTACGAAGCCGTTTTGTGAGTAAAAACAAAGGCGAGCAGCAAGATTATCGGCAAAACCTTAATTTATTTTGCTACCAAGTGCGTTTAGCACTCGATGCTGATATAAAAGATGCCTTAAAAATTGACGAAGCAGAAGACTTTTATAAACGTGCTAACGAAGTGTATGAACAAAGTGAGGGACTTTTAAAAAAGCTGCGTCGGTATACGCCAGATGATGAAAAGTTACTGCCATTTTTTACCAATGCAGATAACTATTTAAGTTGGCATGTTGAGCAATCTTTTTTAAAGCTTTTAGATGAAGGCCCACGTAGCAGCGATTATGCAAAAGAACGTAATGATTTACTGCAGTTTTGTAAAAATGAAAATACGTACCGCGCTGAAAAAAACTACAACTCAGAAACAACCATGCAAGATGCTAATAGAATAACGAATAAGATGCGCTTGCTACAACGCTTAATTGAGCATGGCGTTATATTACAGCGACAAACTCGTTTTCTGAATAGCTACCTAAAACGTTTGGTCAAAGGCACTGTCACAGCGGTTATAATGGCTTTTGTGATGGTGGTGATATTAAATGCACGTTCTAGTTTTACCGAAGTAACCGCAACACTTATTTTGATTCTAGGGGTTATTTATGGATTACGGGAAATATTTAAAGAAGACATTACACGGGTGATTTGGCGAGCAATCGTGCAAGGGCGTCCCAAATGGCGATTTAGCTTTAAAAACAGTATTACTAAAGATAAGGTGGCGAGCCAGTTTATCTGGCTTGAATATACGCGCTTTAAAAAAATCCCAAAAGAAGTGAAAGCTATTTTTTCAAAACGTCGTCAGCAAAATAAACAAGCCGCGCAGTGGTTGCACTTTGCAAGTGAAACGCGTGTTAGCGCTAAAGAATTTTTACCAGGTTACGATACACTACAACAAACATTACATTTTAACCTTGCACCGTTTGCCCGTTATTTAAAGCGAGGCGAGGGTAAGCTCTATCATTTAGACAGTAATAAAATATCTAAACAGGCGGTAGAAAGGCGTTACCAATTGAACATGGTGCTGATATTAACTGAAGAAGATAAGAAGCTCTACCAACGGTATAAAATAACGCTAAATCGCAGTAAAATAGTGAATATAGAACTTATCTATTCTACAAAATAAAAAGGAGGGCAGATGTAAGTCTGTCCTCCTTTTTTTGTATAAGCATACACTTATTTAGTTAGACCGTGCTTGCTGTATAAAGTTACTTTATCGGATACTAACGTGATTTCTATATTTTTAGTTTCGTCGCCCCAAACACAGTTAGTATGGAGTGTTTTTTCTACGCAGTTATCAGCACTGCCTAATAGTGTTTCAACGTCGGCTTTATCCATGCCTATTTTAATTTTTTCGTAGTTTTCTTGACTTACTTTTGAACACGCTACAAGGCTAAGTAAGGTTGCGATAATTAGAAGTTTTTTCATTTTTATTTCCTAAAGATGAATAATACCAATTTTATTAAAAACATGATCATTCTAGCGTATTAAATAACTCACTAACTACGTTAAAAATTATTCATATAGAACAACTATGTATCATAATTTTAGCTTTGTTATTGAGCTGTTTTCTTATCCCTATT
>NZ_PNDU01000423.1:0-2287 GCF_005886635.1 Pseudoalteromonas sp. S558
TGGGTGTCTAGTTTATTCTTCGTTTATAAATAAAATATGAAAAAACTAAAATATTTTAACTTAGTTTTGAAATTTCTATAAATATCCATTTATAAAACCCTAAATCATCTTCCTCAGAGTTTTGATAAGGCATAACAGCAAAATCATAATTAAGGACAAATATTAATTCTTCTATACTGTATTTGCTTTCCAGTTTATTTTTATAGGTTTGCTTTATCTCTTCCCATAATTGCATTGCATTATCGGAGTACTTATCTTGCCAGTGCTCTTTCAACAATGCTGAGTTATTATGTTTTAAAGTAAATGCAGAAACATCTGCTCTCGTTAACGTATCAATATTTGGAAGTATTAATAGCGTTTTTTTCCAATACCTAGGGTAACTTTCAGGCAAGCCTTCCCATGTTTCTATTGCTAAAATTTCATCCGAACTTGGATACTTATCTTTATCAGGATCTAATGAATTTAAATAAGCAAAATCTTCATCATATTTAAAATCAATTGTAAAATCACCTTCCGAAGTTATTTCAAAACGAACTTTGTTCCAAGGAACATCATTTTCATTCTTTTGCATAAGGTGATAAAGCGCACAGAAAGCTTTTCCACATTTTGCATTTTTAGCAACTCCATTTATGATATTTGTATCAAAATTGAATTTTTTGTTATTTAAAATGTATTCCTGATTAGATTGAATTGCTCCATCAGGATTTAATAATAAAACTTCAAACCAAGCCTTTTCCCATTGTTCAGGAAGAGCATTAAACATCGCTTGCCCGATATGGTTGTATATATCATCAATTGTTTCAAACACTTTAATATTCCTTAATTATCAAATTCAAACGGAATTGGGTTTCCATTACCTATTACATAGTTACCAAACAAAGAATCTGGAGTTATCCCATCATCTGAATATTCTATCAATATTTCCACCTCAACGCCTTTACCATCTTCCAAATGCTCTGCCCACTTTCTTTCCATTTTACGCCAATCACCATAACGATTTTGGTCTTTTAACTGAGGTACCAAGTTTATTTTTTCTGCTGGGCCTTGGAATAGAGTACCAATTAAATGGCCGCCATCATAGTCAGGGTTATCCCCACCATAACTACTTTGTTTAGAGCTGCGGTGCTTTTTATCTCTTTCTTTTTGCTTTTCAATAGCTGACTTTTTGAGCTTGCCTGTAACTTTTATTGTACGTCCTTGATCATCCGTTTCATAAGTATAAGTTGCAGGTTGACCATCATGGATAGAAGTAACCTCGTATATAGTATTAGGTTTAGGGTTTTCAAGTTCTTTCGCCCAACTACCTCTTTCTCTAGGTTTATCTGATGCACTTCCAGCCAAAATTTTTACAATTGGCTTATCTACCTTGTCATTCTCTGCTTTTGTTTTTTTAAAATTGAATTTTTTAGGTTTTTCTGGCTCTTTTGGTTTTTCTGGTTGATTATTTGTGACTACAATATAACCCCCAGATTTCTTACCTAAAACAGAGCCATTAAACCTAAAATCGGATAGCACTTTTGCATCAGGGTTTTTATCTAACAACTCACCTACAGTTGCTTGTTTTAGTTCCACATCATCATCAAAATACCCTTGCTTCTTCCTCAGCTTTGTTAGTTCGTCGAGGTTTGGTTCCGAAGCAGCAAATAACGCTTGATAGTAATCAGGCTTTAAACCATATTCCATCGCCTTTGAAACGTCAAAATACGGAGACTCATGAGGTGTCATCGGCGTACTTTCTAGCGGGCTCTCGAATCTCACTAACTTAGTATAAATTGAAATATGTTCAACTATTTTACCAGAAGCTCCTATAACAGGAATTAATCTATTAGTAGGGGTTTCCTCCTTACACTCTAGTCCAAACGGATCAACCCAATTTACCGGATTCGGGGCGTATTGGTAATGATTTATCCCGCCCACTAACCCTATCGGGTCTTGGTTTATAAAGCGTTGCTGTTTCGGGCTGTAGTAGCGATAGCGGTTGTAATGTAAGCCGCTCTCTTCATCTAAATACTGCCCCTGAAAGCGGATTGGCTGAGTGAAGCTACTTTCTTTATTAAAGTCAGACTCTGCTTCTGGCTCCTCATAGCCATACACATCGGCTTGGTTTTCCCATACGACTTCTGCTTTGTTATTGGTTACAAAACGCGGGGTATTAAGTTGGTCTAGGTGGTAATCGGTGTTTGTCAAACTAGTTGTCGCGATCACTACGTTATGCACTCTCCACGTTGACGATTTCACGTTCGGGGTTTAGGTGCACTTTCTCTGGTAAATCCCAGTTGCGGTGGTC
>NZ_PNDU01000424.1:0-247 GCF_005886635.1 Pseudoalteromonas sp. S558
AAGATCAACAGACCCTAGTACCATGTTTGAAATTTTGTCATGTATTGGGAAGTCACCACTTTGTAGTTCGCCACCAATATCTTTAAGCAGCTCAATTGTAGTGGTCAAAAACAAAAGGGATTAACATTGCGCTAGGCAATGCCTATTTAGCGTCACAAGGTTTGGTGTCATTGAGAGATATTTAGATCGGTATTCATTACGGGAGATGAATCGGCTATTGCACTTCCTGTTAATAAAAACAGACATT
>NZ_PNDU01000425.1:0-1237 GCF_005886635.1 Pseudoalteromonas sp. S558
TACACGTAAACGAGTTAGAGTGGGTGTCTAATTTAATTCCACTGTAAAGGCCCTTGTAGAAGCTCAAAAACAAAAGGAATTAACATTGCGCTAGGCAATGACTACTTAGCGTCACAAGGTTTAGTGTCATTGAGAGATATTTGGATCAATATTCATTACGGGAGATGAACCGCCCATTGCGGACCCGCATGATGGGTGGTGTGGGGGCTGGAGGTTAGAGACCTCCGGCTACCCGATTATATTTTTGATTGCTCATTGATGCTCATGACAACAGAAGAAAGATCTTTAAAATCATTATACTCCTCTTCTATTTTTCCATGAGTAGATCTTGTATCGAGGTTTTTACTAACAACTCTTAATCTTTGTTCAATTTCTTCTGGAGTAATTTCCTCGATCAATATTTTATGAACGGTATTTCGCCAAAACTTAATCTCTTTTGAGTAATCTGTGATTCGTTTAAGTAAATACATCCTTTGACGTTTATTAAGCAACCGTATTTCATCAAGGTCTTTGTGCAGTTTTTTGCTATTAACCTCATGCCTTTCCTCAATTCTATCAAGTCGTTCTGAACGTTCATCGGATAGTTTAGAAAGCTTTTTAAATTTACTAGTTACCCAAAGAGCAAAAAGCAAAAAGCAGCACCATCACACCATAAATTAGAGCTATTCTTATAGATTCAGAGATAGCCTCATTAATTGGATTTTTCACATCCGTATCATTTTTAAGAGTAAACCTTAGGTCTTCCAAATTAGTAAATTCACAACAAGCCTCTCCAGTTTTATCATTCGGTATCAAGATCCTAGTTTCATTACCAGTTTTTATACCTGACAACTCAAATAACTTTCTCCCTTTAGGGGCTTTAGCCGTCTTAACAAACTCCATTTTTATTGCATCAGAAACAATAATAGATGATATTTCAGTTGATTCAGGTAACAACAATGATAACCCATCAATTGTCTCACCAGAATAATTACTTATTTCTAAAGGTTAATAACTTGTTTCTTGAATATCAAGAGGACGACCTATTGTTACACTACCGTTATCACTAACCAAATACGAAAGCCCTGTATTTAGTGCAAATGTTACAATAACAGCTAAAACTACATTAACGATTTGTGATAAATAACTATCCATATTTTCCCTTAAAAAATATAACGCTTGTATAACCGGTTTATTTTGGAGTGCGAAGCACGAAAAAATGAATCCGTGTTTATACACTTGTGTACGCCCGACATGG
>NZ_PNDU01000426.1:0-2874 GCF_005886635.1 Pseudoalteromonas sp. S558
ATAGCTGCAGCGATGCACATTGAATACACTACATAGCACACTAATTGGATAACGCTCTCGTTGATTTAACTTCTCAATTAACGAGAATTGTTCAGGGGGTCGGACATCAAGAGAGCGGTGGTGAATTCAATAGGTCAGTGCAACACCTTAGCCTTATTTATTCGTTTCTCCAAATGCTAATACAGAATCGTTCCTCTGTATTAGCAACATAAAATACTCGCCCCTACCTATTTTACAACTCTGCTAAATCTCATATAAAAAACTTCCCAGCTCTCTAAAATAGGCGATATGATCAAGGGTTAGTGTTTATTATTTAATTAAAACCATCCGGTTATAGAGTGAAATACATTACCGAATGCATTTTTGACTGCCTCAAAGGCTTTTTCCAAAAAATTAGCAATATCTTGCAGCAAGTGCAATATGCTGTTGTAAAGGTCTTTAAGCCATGCAATTACCTGGAGGACGATGCCCCTAAGAAAACCCGCCGCGTCACTTAGTGCCCCCAATACGCCACCCAGTTTAGCTGGAGGTGTTTTGTTTATGAGCGCCGAGGAAGCGTTGCGGTACTCTGTGTCGCAGAGAGCAAGGGCATCTTGTTTCTTTTTGTCGCTAGCTGCTTGCAGCTTACTATAATATTCGCCAACATTGCCCTTTGGATGCTCTTCTGCATATTTTTTTACCTCAACCAGTATTTCCTTGGTTCGGGCTTCAGACGCTTTTTGTGCCAGAAGCATGCACTCAGCCTTCGCCTTTGTAATTTTATTCACATCGCTATCGCCTGAAGGTTCAGCCGCCGCCACGGCTCGTTTGAGTAAGTTTGGGATAATTCCCTTATTATCTTCGTCTACCAAATCGGTAGGTAGTTGATACTCATTAGGAGTAGGAGTGGCGTAGTTGAAACTCGCTATCATTTTTTCATTTTCTGCAAGGGCTAATTCGTGAGTCAGTACTCGAGTCATTTTATTTCCTTAATTTATTTATGTTAATTCCAGTGCATTGACAACTGTCAATATCGACAGTCTAAACATGACTTCTCGGCTGCCTAGAAACGCTAAAAATTAATTTTCACTTCAAACCACTTCTAACTGACCAAATAGAAAATGCAAATATTTAAAATTGACGTATTAAATACGTAATTTCAGTAGATATTGATCGACTGTCAGGCTCTAGGTATTTGGCCGCTATGCTATAAATAATCTAGTATGTTTTTTAACAAATTAACATTACACTTTGTTACACTGCCGCAATTCAAATGGTTTGATTAAGAGCGAAATTAGGAAAAGTATTGATCGTTCATATCTTTGCAAGACGTTAACCAATAACTGCATGAAGGCCTTTATTTTTATACGGATATATACGAGAAGGGAGATTACTACAGGACTCAGGTGAGTTTGAGTTGGCTGAAGCCAATTCACGGCCCCCACAGTTATTCTATCTTAGCCCTGTAGTTGTCAACAATTACCGAACAGTTTTTCTGTCGACGACTAAACTAGACAGCCACTCTAACCCGTTTTCTGCTTAAGTTTTCACAATAACTTGCTTGTGAGGTCGGCCTGCCTACTGCACCATGAAATACGCGTGTAAATTGTGTGGTGAGTTTTAACCAATTTTCTGGGGATATAGTAAGCCTTTCAAGCAAAGGAAGGGTCATATTATCAATATACCCGCGTTTATCCTCTCGTATTATTCGCCCTGTTAGTTCAACAAGTTCAAGGTATGATTTAAGCTCAAACGGGAGTCCTTTTGGCATTATTTGACGTGGCATGCCTGCAAAGCGGAGCAGTTGTTTTGGTTGCTTGCCTTCGTTTGCCCGTGTTAAGCGTTGTTTGATGCTGGTATGGTCTGATTCCTCTGGTGTATTTGCCATTTTGGCTCTGATGGGATTTAAATCTACATACGCCATACAGGCGGCAAGTGCTGCTTCATCTAATAATGCTTGGGATCTAAATCGTCCCTCCCAAAAACGGCCAGTACAGTTATCTTCTTTATTTGCTCTGCGCGCAATGTCTTCATTTAATAACCTCATAAACCAGCTAATACTTGATAAGCGCTCTCGGTATTCCTTTACTGTTTGATTAAAAAAGATAAGTTCAGCTTTACTTAGCTTTTCACCTTGTACATATTTCTGCGTTAACAATGTGCCTTTACAGAGTTTATGCCAGCGAATAACAATCGCTTTATCATTCAGCCTGTTTGCTTTTTTATCATCAACATACAGTACTAAGTGAGTGTGATTACTCATCACTGCATAAGCGCATACATCAATACAAAATACCTTGGCTAATTCAAGCAGCTTATCTTCAACCCAACCTCTACGATGCTCATAAGATTGACCGGTGAAATGGTCTTCGCCACATAAAAAAGCACGGCGAACACAACGTGAAATACAGTGATAATATTTTGTATCAACCAAACTTACTTGACGCTTTCTTGCGATTGCCATGTAACACCCTGCTTGTTTTTTGCACTAACTAAAACGTAGTCCTAAATTTTGAAAAGAGCAAAATTTAGGATGGGTGTCATGTTTATTGTTCACAGCTTGTGCCAGCGAATAACAATCGCTTTATCATTCAGTCTATTCGCCTTTTTATCATCAACATACAGGACTAAGTGCGTATGATTGCTCATAACAGCATAAGCACAGACGTCAATACAAAATATCTTGGCTAACTCTAGCAGTTTGTCTTCAACCCACCCTCTGCGGTGCTCGTAAGATTGACCCGTAAAATGGTCTTCACCGCACAAAAAAGCACGCCGAACACAACGTGATATACAGTGGTAGTACTTTGTATCAACCAAACTTACTTGACGCTTTCTTGCGATTGCCATAAGACACCCTGCTTGTTTTTTGCACTGAACAAAGCCTAGTACTTA
>NZ_PNDU01000427.1:0-564 GCF_005886635.1 Pseudoalteromonas sp. S558
TAAAAAGTACTACCACTGTATATCACGATGTGTACGCCGTGCATTTTTATGTGGTGAAGACCATTTTACGGGTCAATCTTTTGAGCATCGACGAGGGTGGGTTGAAGATAAGTTACTCGCATTAGCCAAGGTGTTTTGTATTGATGTCTGTGCTTATGCTGTTATGAGTAACCACACCCATTTAGTCATGTATGTTGATGATAAAAAAGCGAATCGGCTGAATGACAAAGCGATTGTTATTCGCTGGCATAAACTCTGTAAAGGCACATTGTTAACGCAGAAATACGTACAAGGTGAAAAGCTAAGTAAAGCTGAACTTATCTTTTTTAATCAAACGGTAAAGGAATATCGAGAGCGTCTATCAAGTATTAGTTGGTTTATGCGGGTGTTAAATGAAGACATTGCGCGCAGGGCAAATAAAGAAGACAACTGCACTGGCCGTTTTTGGGAGGGACGATTTAGTTCACAAGCATTATTAGATGAAGCCGCATTGGCGGCCTGCATGGCGTATGTAGACTTAAATCCCATTAGAGCCAAAATGGCTAACACCCCAGAAGAATCTGA
>NZ_PNDU01000428.1:0-1194 GCF_005886635.1 Pseudoalteromonas sp. S558
AAACAAGGCGAACTTACGCGTCAATAGCGGGCCTATTGCAAGTAAATTCAACGTAGTTAGCGCTGAAAATAGCTGCTCGAGATAGATTTATTATCCAGAGTTCAGGTTATTTAGCACCTCTCCCTTGCACCTGTTCTATAGAGAATAATACCAATTGTATTAAATTAGTGATCTATTATAACGTTAAGAACACAGCTCAATTACAAAGCCAAATAATGGTAAGCATTTGTTTTATTTTAATAATTTCAATCTTAGTTAGTGAATTAATACGCTAGAATGATCATGTTTTTAATAAAACTGGTATAATTACACCCCATAGACGCTAGCCTGCCTAAAACCAAATACACTGCTGTAAATGCAACCTCAAAAGATAAGTAAACCCTAATAAAATCTAATTATTTTTATATTTTTTACACTTAAATTAATAACTATAAATATTTTTTATTTAACCACATAATAAAAAAGTACCAAAAACAAACTTCATGCAAAATATTTTAATCTGAATAAAAATTCAAAAAACCATTACTTAAATGCATAAAAGAGAAGCAAAAACACTTAAACAACTGAAATATATAAATTAAAATAATTATCAAGATAGATTCTTATTCATTTAAATAAAAATAGAAATAAAAAGAATAACAACAAAATAAAAATCGCATTAGTATAACTAATGCTTCAACCCTAATTTTTGTCGTTGTATTTTTAATCAGAAAACGCGCAAAATGCACTCGTTTTCAACAGACACAACCCGGAGCAAGATAATGAACCCAATTAATACATTAAACCAAACAGTGGCAACTCACATTGCAGTTAAACCAACTAACCGTAAAGCAAAAATGTTAGCTAGACTTAACCGTTTTGGTAAAAAACTAGCACTTGGCGGTGCAGTTCAATATAAATAATCACCTCAACCATGATTATTTATACGGTGCAGCAAACACCCAACCACTAAATGAAACATCTTCTTTAGTTCCCTCCGTTTGCTGCAACCTATTTATTTCTTTAAAAATAACCTCAATTTCACCTTATTTAAAAAAAAAACCCCATTTAAGTACGAATTTTAAGCAAACAGTCGTTTTTGCTATTTACACGAGGGTGTCACCTAAGTATTATTCTGCGTCACGGAGAGATGGCAGAGTGGTCGAATGCACCGGTCTTGAAAACCGGCATGGGTTTATAGCCCATCTAGTGTGC
>NZ_PNDU01000043.1:0-4577 GCF_005886635.1 Pseudoalteromonas sp. S558
GTCAATCTTACGAGCACCGCAACACAGCAACAGCTTACACACCCAGCACAAGCACTATTCGATACCTGTACGTACAACTACGACAGCATCAACCAGCTTACTGCCCGTAAAGAGGAAGGTGTAAGCAGCCACAATATTAATTTCGAATACAACAACTTGGGGCAGTTAATACAACAAACTTTAGCAGGCGAGCAGAACAATAAAATCACCCACTACCAGTGGGATAGTTTTGGTAACCCGCAAAGCCAAACAGTAAAATCAAGCAAAAGCGATACAGACAGTAGTGAGCAAAATACTACAAATACTGATGCCAGCTCTTTTATTGATTTAACACGTGCCACCCATAACGAATACAGCGATTTAGCGCCAAATAATTTAGCCCCTAGTAATAATGCCGACTCAGTAGTAAACAATGAAGGCACTAACAACACCATAATAAACAGTGCCACCGACGCAGACCGTTTAACCCACTTTGGCGACAGCGACTTTTACTACGACGAGTTTGGTAATCAAATACGCGAAACTGGCAAAGGCATAAAAACCCGCCGCGAGTACAACGCGTTTAATCAGTTAAGCTGTTTTAACAACAACGGCACGCTCACGCAATACGACTACGACCCATTAGGTCGTCGTATCGCCAAGCACACCGAGCACGGTAAAATTGACTACATTTGGGATAACGACCAGCTAATTGGCGAATGCCAGCACGGTGAATATACCTGGTATATCAACCTGCCAAACCAATTTCACCCAGTAGCACTGATTAAACAAGGCGAGGTGTACTACTACCACCTAGACCAACTGAATACCCCACGCTTTGTAACCAATAACAAAGCAGAAGTCGTATGGGAAAACCAAGCCGATGTGTATGGTTATGAAGAACCAGAAGCCGAGCCTGACACTAATAAAGAGCATAGCTTCACTCAGCCAATCCGCTTTCAAGGGCAATATTTAGATGAAGAGAGTGGCCTGCATTACAACCGTTATCGCTACTACAGCCCAAAACAACAGCGCTTTATAAACCAAGACCCGATAGGGTTAGTGGGTGGTATAAACCACTATCAATATGCGCCTAATCCGGTTAATTGGGTAGATCCAATGGGGTTGAGATGTAAAGAAGATGAAGAGAGAAGATTAAAAGCAAGCTTAAAAAAAGCATTTAACGAAGGCCTAATTAGTGAGGAGTTACAAAGGGATTTACTTGAAGCCGCTCAAATTGGATTTATCACGCCAAAAGAGATTAAGCAGGGGATTATTTCGGGAAATCCCACTTCATTGCTTATATTGGGAGGAGGAGATAACTCAAGCCCAATGACCTCTCAGTCTATTATCGATGAAAGTATTGGAGAGTCGCTTTCTATAGATGCATTGATTCATTCAGAACTAGATAAAGTGACTAGTTTAATATGGAAAGAGGGTGAAGAGTTTAAAAACCACGTTTTAATTAATTACCATTTAGATCCTGATATGCAGGTTTTAACACGTGATGAGTTTTTATCACTTGCAGTGTATACTACAAACCTTTACAAGCCCATAAATTCTGGGCTTAGAGGGTTTTCACCTAAGGATAAGGAAAAATGGGCTAAGACCGTTGCTGATACTGATCAAGCGTTAATTAAATTGGCGGAAAACCCATTGTTGAGGTATGAGGGACAGGTTATTCGTGGAGATCAATTCAGTGATGACTTATTAGAGGAGTTGTTCCCTATTGGTGGCATACATCATGAAAAAGGTTTTAAAAGTTCATCGAGTAATTTAGATAAGCCCTTCGATGGCAATACTAAAATACTTATAACTTCTAAAACAGGGGTTAATATTGCTAACAATGCTGCAGTCAAGCCAGAAGAGGAAGAAGTATTGTTTAAGTCAGGAACGAAATTTAAAGTTATTAGCCGTATAAAAGTAAATGGAACAAACTTCATAGAGTTGGAAGAGGTTTAAAATGAGTGAAAAAAAATATTATGATGATTCTGGTGAGTTAATTACCTCTTCCATAATAATTCGAATGTTAGAAATGGAAAATAAAATTCCTAATGATCTTCGATTTCCTTTTATGACAAATAAATTGAGTGGCTCCAGAGAGCCTCATAAAACCCAATGGATGTCATCATATAATGTCTATCGCATTGCTGTCCCAAGACCTACTGATGAGCAATGTAAAGAATATTATCAAAGAATTCAAGTTGATTGTGATGATGACATAAATCGCTTTCGAGGTGCTTTACTTGGATGTGCGCTTGGTGATGCTTTAGGCACAACTCTTGAGTTTAAGTCCCCTGGAACATTTGAGCCAATTACTGATATTGTGGGTGGAGGGCCATTTAACTTGAAGGCAGGAGAGTGGACGGACGATACTAGCATGATGTATTGCCTAGCTCATAGTCTCGTTCGTACAAAAATTTGTGACCCTAAAGATCAAATGGATTTGTACCATAAATGGTGGAAAGATGGTGTTTTCAGTGTAAATGGGAAGTGTTTTGATATTGGTAATACGGTTGTTCATGCTCTGCAAAGTTATAAACAAACTGGCGATCCTATATCTGGCAATACAGATCCAAAATCTGCAGGAAATGGGTCTTTAATGCGTTTGGCACCAATACCAATTCGTTACTATGATAATTTTGAAAATGCAATTAAATATGCAGCTTTAAGCTCTATTACAACTCATGGCGCTGAAGAAGCTGTAGATGCTTGCCGTTATTTTAGTGGGTTAATTTGGGGAGCTTTGCATGGAGTATCGAAAGAAACTTTACTCGATGGGATCTATACACCCATAGACGGGTACTGGGATGAAAACCCATTGTGTCAATCGATAATTGATCTCATAGTAGACGCTAAATATAAATCTAAAAGTGCTTCGCAAATACGCGCAAGTGGTTATGTCATGCATACCTTGGAAGCAGTTTTATGGGCTTTTTATCATTCTGATACATTTGAGTCTGGTGCTTTATTAGCCGTTAATTTAGG
This sequence comes from Pseudoalteromonas sp. S558, assembly GCF_005886635.1. Classification (NCBI taxonomy): domain Bacteria; kingdom Pseudomonadati; phylum Pseudomonadota; class Gammaproteobacteria; order Alteromonadales; family Pseudoalteromonadaceae; genus Pseudoalteromonas; species Pseudoalteromonas sp. S558. The sequence continues at coordinate 2,968 of NZ_PNDU01000043.1, forward strand.
TGAAGATGCTGACACAACAGGCGCTATATACGGGCAGCTTGCAGGTGCATATTATGGAGAACGTGTAATTAATTATCATTGGGTTAAAAAAGTGAGAGAATTTCATGTTTTTTATTTAAAAGCCCAAGAGTTTAAAGAGTTGATCGTTTCGGAAAGAAATTAATAACAATAAATTAAAGACAAGGGAATACAATGTCGTCAATCAGAATTGACACCCACTTAAAAACAAATAAACTAGACACCCATCCTAATTTTTGCAGTTTGGCTAACTAAGTACTAGGCTTTTGTCAGTGTGAAAAACAAGCAGGGTGTCTTATGGCAACCGCAAGAAAGCGTCAAGTAAGTTTGGTTGATACAAAATATTACCACTGTATCTCGCGTTGTGTTCGGCGTGAATTTTTATGTGGCGAAGACCATTTTACTGGCAAGTCTTACGCGCATCGAAGAGGCTGGGTAGAAGAGAAGTTACTTATGCTTACCAAAGTGTTTTGTATTGACGTGTGTGCTTATGCAGTAATGAGTAATCATACGCACTTAGTCTTGTATGTTGATGATAAGAAAGCGAATAGGCTAAATGATAAAGCGATTGTTATTCACTGGCATAAACTCTGTAAAGGCACATTGCTAACGCAAAAATATGTACAAGGTGAAAAGCTAAGTAAAGTTGAACTCATCTTTTTCAATCAAACAGTCAAACAATACCGCGAACGTTTATCAAGTATTAGCTGGTTTATGCGCTTACTGAATGAAAATATTGCTCGTAGAGCAAATAAAGAAGATAACTGCACAGGTAGATTCTGGGAAGGTCGCTTTAAATCTCAAGCACTCCTTGATGAAGCCGCACTTGCGGCCTGCATGGCGTATGTAGATTTAAACCCCATAAGAGCCAGAATGGCAAATACACCAGAAGAATCTGACCATACCAGCGTTCAAAAGCGACTAACATACGCAAAAGTTGGTAAACAGCCAAAAAAACTACTTCGCTTTGCAGGCATGTCACGTCAAATTATGCCAAAAGGACTCCCGTTTGAACTTAAATCGTACCTTGAACTTGTTGAATTAACAGGACGTTGTATACGAGAAGGCAAGCGAGGGTATATTGATAGTACACACTTGCCCTTACTCCAAAAAAAAACAAAGGGGTCAAATCTTAAAAAACAAAGGGGTCAAATCTTGACTTCAGACATCAAAAGTAATATGAACCAAAAATAACACAAACAGCCCTTATAAATTTATATTACCAATTTGCTCTTTAAAAACATGGATGTTGTAAGGGCCTAGGTTTTTAGCCTAAGCCCTTACCTGTTATCATTAATAACGCCAATTACTTCAGTTATAACCTGCAAGGTAAAATTACTCGTGCGCATAATGCACAAGCAACCTTAAAGCAGCAGTTTGATAAAGGCGGGCGGTTACTGCGTGCTGAGCAAGTACATAATCAGCAACAAGCGCATACCTTAAAATACAGCTACGATGACTACGGCAGACGCCAAACACTGACACTGCCAGATTCAAGTACGCTTAACTACAGCTACAATAAATTTGGTCAGCTAAGTGCTATTCATATACCCCCGAACAAGAGCCCCGCGACTGAGTCAGCTAGCACTCCG
>NZ_PNDU01000429.1:0-262 GCF_005886635.1 Pseudoalteromonas sp. S558
CACAATTAAGTGGTTTAAATTGAGTATGGTGGAGAGGGAGGGATTCGAACCCTCGATAGAGCTACAAACTCTATACTCCCTTAGCAGGGGAGCTCCTTCGGCCACTCGGACACCTCTCCAACGCATAACCGTTTGTATTGATGGAGATAAAAAAGCCACCAATTAAAATATGGTGGAGAGATAGGGATTTGAACCCTAGATGGGCTATAAACCCATGCCGGTTTTCAAGACCGGTGCATTCGACCACTCTGCCATCTCTCCG
>NZ_PNDU01000430.1:0-208 GCF_005886635.1 Pseudoalteromonas sp. S558
ATTGACCTATTGAATTCACCACCGCTCTCTTGATGTCCGACTCCCTGAACAATTCTCGTTAATCGAGAAGTTAAATCAACGAGAGCGTTATCCAATTAGTGTGCTATGTCGCGTATTCAATGTGCATCGCAGCAGCTATAAGTACTGGGCCATAAGGGATACAACGCCGACACCTGAGCAAGTAAGGTTAGAGGCTGAAGTAAAAGCA
>NZ_PNDU01000431.1:0-1267 GCF_005886635.1 Pseudoalteromonas sp. S558
TTAACCTGAACTCTGGATAATAAATCTATCTCAAGCAGCTATTTTCAGGTTATTTAAATAAAATGGGTGAGCTATATAAGTTCACCCATTTTAAATAACACAAACTCCCCTGGCTGCATTTTTTGCCATCGCTCATCATTCGTCAAAGGCCTTGTGGCTATCACTGTTACTACATCGTTTGGTGTGGTTTCTTGTTGAAAATCAACCACCATATCGGCATCAATTAATGTTGCTTTACCAAATGGCGCACGGCGCGTTATGTAATGTAAGTTATTAGTGCAATAAGCTAAAACAAATACGCCATCGGTAAGTAGCATATTAAACACCCCTTTTTCACGCAGTGTATGCGAAAGCTTAGCGGCATATCTGAAAACCGACGCCATATTACTTGGACGCTTAGGGTATTTTTCGCGAATTTTATCAAGCAACCAACAAAACGCCAGTTCGCTATCGGTATTTCCCACCGGACGATAATATTCTGTTTTTAAATCATGATAATTAGACAATTGCCCATTGTGTGCGTATGTAATCTCGCGCCCCCACAACTCACGTGTAAATGGATGAGTGTTTTCTAGACATACTCGCCCGCGGTTACCTTGGCGAATATGGCTAATTACTGACACACTTTTAATAGGGTATGCTTTAACCAGCTTTGCAATTTCGGACTGATAACTCGGCTCAGGATCTTTAAAGGTTCTACAGCCTTTACCCTCATAAAAGGTAATACCCCACCCATCTTTGTGAGGTCCCGTATTCCCACCGCGCTCTAAAAGGCCTGAAAAACTAAAACAGATATCAGTAGGCACATTGGCTGACATACCAAGTAACTCACACATAAAATAAATTAACCTTTAAGTTTATATAGTTAAAAAATTAACCGAAGTAAAAAACCATTAGTGATCACAGTTTTGGTCACACATATATTCTTGTAATTGCTATATTATACCAATTCGCTTAATTTAAATGCTCTATTTTAAGGTGAGAAAATCGTGTCAATAACAAGGCAAAAAATTCGTTCTCTAGTTGCTCTTGGTAATTGCTCCTGTATTGCTCTATCTCCTGCATTCATGCAGTCGTTAGCGTCAGGTTTAATCCCTCAAATTAATTAACCTGAACTTTGGTTAAGAGATTTACTAACGTATTAAATAATGGTGATATTTAAATTTATTTTCTCTAGCCAGAGGTTTTCAGTGAAAACAAGGCGAATTTACGCGTCAATAGCGGGCCTATTGCAAGTAAATTCATCGCAGTTAGCGGTGAAATTTGG
>NZ_PNDU01000432.1:0-2930 GCF_005886635.1 Pseudoalteromonas sp. S558
ATGCGTAAATTCGCCTTGTTTTCACTGAAAATCTCTGGCTAGAGAAAAATAAATTTAAATATCATTATGATTCAATACATTAGTAAATATCTTAACCAGAGTTCAGGTTAAATAACAACACGTATCGCCAGAGCAATTAAAATAACGCCAATTCCACGGTCAAACCAGTAGCCACGCTGTTGGAAAAACTCTCTTACACTCGCCTTAGAAAGCACCATTGAAAGCATTGAAAACCACGCCCATGTAGCCAGCGCCATGTACACACCGTAACCTACCTGCACGCTAGTCGGTGTGGTTGGGCTAATCACTAGCGTAAATAACGACATAAAAAACAGCGTTGCTTTTGGGTTTAACGCATTTGTTAAAAATCCGCGTCTGAAGGCAAGCCACACTGGTTCTTCTTGAACTATTTTGTTTTCAACCTCATCTTCAGCGCTTGCAGGCGGTTTTGCCGCTTTAAGCGCTTGTACGCCCAAGTAAGCTAAATAGGCACCCGCTACATATTTCAACGCCATAAACAAACTAGGTGATTGCGTTAAAATAAGCGCAACACCTAAAACACAATATGCAATGTGCAGTAAAATAGCAGCGCCAACACCTGCGCTTGTCCACAATGCGTTACGCCGACCTTGTTGAACACTTTGCTTAAGTACTACAGCAAAGTCGGGACCTGGGCTTGCTACAGCAAAAAAATGGGCAATAACAATCAGTAAAAACTCATCTAAGTAATCCACAAGCACCCTTACTAGTTTGGCGAATATGCTAATAGCAGCGGATTAGCCGAGTTATGTACTAATTCTTTAATTTCTTTTTGAGCTTTTTTAAATTGACTGCGCAGATGTGGCTTTAAATGTTTTTTAGAATTTTTATCTTTTTTAAAGTAACTAACAAGTGCATGCATAAACACAGTATGAGTTTCACTTAATTTAGCTTCACGATTAGCGTATGGGTTATAGCACGAGCCGCAACCGCCTTTAAACTGATACACAGTGTTGCTCATCATCACGCCAAACCCTAAAAAACAAGCAAGTGCATCAGCCGCTTGTGGTAAGTATTCTTTACCGCCTGGCGGTAACACGCCAACATGATGAATAAGTATAGTGGCCAATGTACCTGCATAACTTGCCACTAAATCCTGCGGCTGGTTAATCTGATTTGGATTAAAAGAAACGCTCACCATATGGCTCGGTGGCACAATTAAATGGCTGCCTTCGCCACGTATTTTATCGCTAAATTCAAAATGTGGAAAAACCTGTGGTTGTAATTGCTGCGGCGCAACAAGCTGAATCGGCCATGCGCTCATACCCGCGTAATTAGTAACGCGAGTAAAAACATTCGTCGCCATTTCTTCAATACTTGATACCGAATCTGGAAAAAACGCAGCTGTTGGCAATACAATTTGGGTTTGTTTAGTAAAAAACTCAACATCAAAATTTTCGACAGCCCAAATAAACGTATCAATAAGCCATTGCTGCTCTTGCGCTTCTAATAATGGTGCCGATTTAAATAAAGCTAACATAATGTGCTCTTTTAATTTTAGTTTAATACCAATTTTATTAAAAACATGATCATTCTATCGCATTAAATAACTCACTAACTGCGTTGAAAATTATTCATATAGAACAACTATATGTCACAATTTCTGCCTTGTTATTGTGCTATTTTCTTCGCGCTATAATAGATCACTCATTTAATGCAATTGGTATAATTATTCTTGTTCAAGTGCCCAGTCCCACGCTTTGGTGTTATAAAGCGGTACTGTCGATAGCGCATGGTGATGACTACCACTTGATTCTTTAGTTGAATACGATAAATACAATAAAGTACGATTTTTAGAATCGTAAATACGACGTACTTTTAACGATTTAAATAGAATACTTTTAGATGATTTAAATACAACCTCGCCCGATTTACTACGATCAATTGCTTGAAGTTGATCTGCGGTAATCGGTCCGGTTTGACGACACGCAATAGACATATCTGACGGATCAGAAAAATCCAAATCAGCTTCTATATGGCTAATATGGCACGTAACCCCTTTAATGATTGGATCTTGCTGAGAGTTGACTACAACATCTTTAGTCGTAAATAACCCTAGACTTACCGATGCGACATCATCAGAGCAAGCACTTAAGGCAACAACAGCCCCCACAAGTACAGTCAAATGTTTAATTTTTTGTAGTAGTTTCATACATATCCTTAATCAATATATCGACAATTGAGTGCCAACCTAAATAAGCAAGGGTTCACTTATTGGCTTTTATACTAACATCAAAAATTAATACGACTAAATTAGTTTAAAGCAAAGATTTTAAATAACTCAGGGTTTAGTAAGCCCTGTTGTATTGATACAATTAACCCATGCCCATGCTGTAATACACAATAGGAAACGTCTAAATGCCGCACATTATTATTGAACACTCAGAAGACCTCCCTGTTTTGCCACAAGTTCTGGTAGAAAAAATCCATAGCACCACTTTCGAAAGTGGTTTGTTTGATTTAGAAACCATAAAAACACGTGCCATTGCTTATCAGCAATATCAACTAGGTGCAGGTAAAGAAGGGTTTATTCATATTGCAGCGCACATAATGGCTGGACGTTCCATAGAACAAAAACAAATGTTAAGCGAGCGCTTACTTTCGTGCTTAAAAACCTATTGCAGAGAATCAGACAGCTTAAGCGTAATTATTTATGATATTGAGCATGAGATATATCGTAAAAATTAGTTTGTTATACTCATTCACTTAATTAAGTGTTCTATTTTTTAGGTAGTAAAACGTGTCGATGGCAAGGCAAAAACTTTGTTATTTAGTTGTTCTAAATGAGGAAATTTTAACGCAGTTAGCGCCAAATTTGGCACCTCAAAATGATTAAGTATTATTGCGGATTGGCACTGTACAAAGCACTCTTTGGATCACAGCGTTTAGCT
>NZ_PNDU01000433.1:0-739 GCF_005886635.1 Pseudoalteromonas sp. S558
TAGCTTTGCGCTGAATAATGTTTCATTGTTACTCCACACCCTCTATTTAATGGTTAAATATTAAGCGCGACAACTAGTCTGACAGAGAGGGGTATACACTTACTCATATAAACATTATTCACTAAACAGGCTTTTTTCGAATGCTTGCGCTGCATGCGAGGATGGTCTGTCTTTATAGTGTAATTGATATAATGGCCGTGATAGCTCGATGTTATTTTGTGGTTTTAGGCGTGTTAATTTACCTAATTGCACTAAATCTTCAGTTACCACATTAGGCAATAACGCAACGCCCATCCCTTGTGCTACCGCTCTTGCTATAGCCTCGTTGCTGCCCAATTGCATGCTGTTTTTTGCTGTAACGTCGTGTTGTTGTAGTAACTTAACCGACATTTCGAGTGTGCCAGAGCCAGGTTCGCGCAGCAGCCAAAACTGCTTGTTTAACCATGCTTTTACATTTTTAGCGGGCTTTAAGCTACTCGGTATAACCACACTCATTAAATCGTTTTGCCAGTGCTTACTTATAATATGTGGCTCGGTTGGCGTGCCTTCAACCAGTGCTAAATCGATAGTACATTCGAGTAATGCATGCTCAATTTGTGCGGTATTGGCAATTTGCACTTCTACTTTTATGTGCGGGTACTGCGCGCAAAATTTAGCTAAATAAGGGGGCAGCCAATAGCTTGCAATGGTTGTACTGCTGCCTATAACGAGTGTGCCGCGCTTAAGCCCTGTACGCGAT
>NZ_PNDU01000434.1:0-2425 GCF_005886635.1 Pseudoalteromonas sp. S558
ACTAGGGCGTGTTGACCTTTCGTGATTGATTTTGCAGCAGACTGTTTGGTATTTAGGCAAGGCAGAGCCTATGTAGTGTGGTTATCCCTCATAAATAGGCGATTAGAATAAATGCCAAACATACGCTACCCATTGGGTTCTCCCTAGAGGCGATTAACTCTTTGTTGCCTAAACGGATGTAGGTTAACCTTAGTATTAAGTTAGCCGCTTAATAGACCAGAATTTAGATAAAAATAATTCAAAGCACTTTCAACAATTATGATTTAATTTAAAAACACTTGATGTAGATCATAAAAGTGTAAGATTTAAATTGTAAGCGGGTATAGAATCGTTCGATTTTTTGCTTTGTACCCAGTAAGCAATATAATAGCGACAACATTAAAGGATGACAGTAAATACAATGCGCAACAATAAAAGCTTAATAAATGAAGAGGTTCACTTTGATGAATCACAAGAGCTCGTTTCCACAACGGATCTCAGAGGTGTAATTACATACGCTAATCAAGAGTTTTGTGCTATCGCAGGATATAGTCCAGAAGAGCTAATGGGTAAAAACCATAATATTGTACGTCATCCAGATATGCCGAAGGCGGCATTTAAAGAAATGTGGACAATACTAAAGCAAGGTCATTCTTGGCGAGGTATGGTAAAAAATCGTTGCAAAGATGGACGCTACTACTGGGTAGATGCCTTTGTGACGCCAATTTTTGAGCACGGGCAATTGATCGGCTATCAATCAGTAAGAAGTAAAGCAAGTGAACAACTTAAACAACGCGCCCAGCACCTTTACAATAAAATAAACGCGGGTAAATCACTGTTCAACCTTCGCGAGCAAACAAATCTTAGACAAGGTATTACACTTATTGGCTTAATCGCTTGGTTAGTTTCTGTTGCTTTATTGGCCTCTTGGAGTGCTGCGTTAATTAATTCACTTGTGTGTGTTTTAGTTATAGCGCTAAATTATGATGAATTAATTGCCACCCCCAAGATATTAAACACACAAAAAGCAAATTTCGATTCGGTCTCTCGCTACATTTTTAGTGGAAGTAATCCACATAGTGTGAGTGATTATAGAGAGCAAATGCTTAGCGCAAAATTACGAACTGTACTTGGCAGAATGAGAGATTCAACGCTGAATTTCAATAATATAGCGATACACCTAGATGAACAATCAACACTAACAGAAAAAGGTATCGCCTCACAAGGACAGCGCTTAGAACAAATAGCCTCGGCAATGCTACAAATGAGTTCAACTATTGGTGAAATATCTAATAATACTCACCATACAGCTGATAAAGTAAATCTTACGCATCAAAGTTGTTCTGATATAAAACAACATATTGCTGGCAATAGCTCGATGGTATCTGACTTAGCGACGCAAGTAGAACAAGCAGCTACAACAGCAAATAGTTTAGCTTCTGAAGCGGATAAGATCGGCCAAGTAATGAGTGAGATTGAGGGTATTGCCGAACAAACCAACTTGCTTGCGCTTAATGCCGCTATCGAAGCCGCTCGTGCTGGTGAACATGGACGTGGCTTTGCCGTTGTGGCTGATGAAGTGCGTGCACTTTCATCTCGTACTCAAAATGCAACAGCTCAGATTCATAGCTCAATAAAAGAAATCCAAGACACATTATTTAGCTGGTCTAAAATAATGCAAGATACTAAAACACAAGCCGATAGTTGCGTTAGCACAACAGATCAAACTCAAGTAGAGCTTGATGGTATATTTTTGCAAATAAGCGAAATATCTCAACTAGCGACTCAAATATCTGCAGCAGCAGAGCAGCAACAAGTTGTTAGTAGTGACATTGGTGGCAACGTAACACAGATTAAAGAGCTTGGTGACGATAACTTAAACTTGAGCTTTAATGTTGCAAAAGGAGCCGCTGAGCTAGTTGAGGGCTCACGTAAGGTAAATGATCTTTTACTTACTTTTACTGCCAAATAACAATTAACTTTAAACTGCCTCTAAGTTCTACGCATTGTTTTCTTTTGAACTGGGCCCTATACGGGCCTTTTTTTTATAAAAGAAATACCTTACGTGGTTATTCCCTATAAATAGGCGATAACGTGGAATAAATACCAAACATGCGCTGCCCTTTCGGTTTTTTCTAGGGACAATTAACTCTTTGTTGCTCAATTTTTACTTAGCCCAGCTCTTTGTTATCTATAAAGGAAAGAAGTAATATTAGTTATATCGGACATAAATTTCATAGCTACCGTAATCAAAGCCCGATAAATTTAATTCCTCCAGTCAAGCTAATAATGCCTATTCGCTGGTAATACTTAATTAAAAAGATTTAATCTGACGCAAATGGTGTTAAAAACTTCTGATATACAACTGCATGACGCAAGAGGTAGAGCAATGCAAGAGTAATTACCGAGAGCAACTAAATAACGAGGTGGTGATATCAAGTGGTCA
>NZ_PNDU01000435.1:0-4183 GCF_005886635.1 Pseudoalteromonas sp. S558
ATTTACTTGAACTTAATTTAAAGGAATAAAAATATGAAAAAACAAATAGTAACGCTAATTTTTTGTGCATTGAGTGTGCTTTCAGCAGAAGCAATGGCCTTTGATGAGTCTCCTCTTGTACGGTGTTGTGACTTTAGAGATAGATTCTGCGAAGAATACCCGCGCTTAGAAGAGTTTGTTTCAGAGGATCAAATGCTTGCAGCTGCTAAACCTATGAACTTGAGTGCTCCAATATATGTTGGGGGTGCCAGATATACTTTAAATAAGTCAGATTTCAATCCAGTTTATTCCACAAGAGTGATCTATAGACCTTGCCTTATAGATGAACCTATAATTATTAACACTTTGGTTGGTTATGAAGTTACTTTTCCTGTAGATGGAGATTATGGTCAAAACCTTTTCTTTGACATAAATGGCCGCTCAAATAAATCAATGAACTTAGCCGCTTCGTGCGGTACTTTTAATGCTAGTGATTCTGGGAATAAATTTGTTATTTCTAAACAACAAAATACAGCGCAGAGCTGTAAAAATATGAAATTGAAATTTACGTTTCCAAGTAATTCGGCACCTGCCACTATAGATCTAACAGTAACGATATCTGAACAACTTTAATTTCAGACTCAATGGAGACTTAAAAATGAAAATACAGAGCTTCCTGATTGGAGTAGTCATATCTCTTACTTTAAGTAGTGCAGTGTTTGCAAAAGTTGATGGGGAAATGAAAACGGTAATTATTGGTCCCCCAAAACCACCAAGGCCTCCAGTGGATTGCGCATATATTAAAGATCCAATTTTAGACCCGTTACAATATATTAGCCTAATGCAAACACCTGATCCTATTTATATAGGTGGGGAACGTTATATATTGAATAAAGAGAATTTCACGCCCATTTTTACGACGGTTGTTTACACTTGTCCAGGGCTGGAGCCACTCGTAGTACGTAAATATACGGGGTTTGAAATATCACTGCCTGTTTATAATGATTTTGGCCAGCCAATATTTTTTGATATTGCTGGTCGAACAGACAGACATATGAACTTAACAGTATCCTGTGGAACGTTTAGCGCTTCTGACTCGGGGGATAAATTTTATATATCGCAATCAGTAGTAACAAATGGAAGTTGCAATACATTATCAATGAAGTTTGATTTCACTGCTACGGCAATTCAGCCTCGCGCCCTAGATTTGAGCCTTTCTATTTCTGAAGAGTTATAAATTAGCGGGTTCAGTGCTTCATTTTACAGCTAAGTGAAGCACATTTAATAAACAATAAGGATGTAGAATGAAAAATTTACTAATAGCTATCGCCTTAATTACAGGTGCTGGCAGTAGTTATGCCGAGGAGCAAACGAATTCGCTCAATGTTGACCAAAAAATGGTTACTTTAAATGAGACGGATTTTAGGCCTGTTGTTGTATCTTGGGCAAATAGGGATGTTGTAACTGGCTATGAAACATTAATAGATATTACGGGCACTAAGTCTTCGCTTATTTTTAATGCAAATGGTGAAATATCTGCTAGATGGTTTGCTTCTAATTTTGCTATGACAACTAAGCTCAGTTGTAATGGTATCCCAATAGGTATGAGCAAAGTGTATGGTCAGCGAAAAGCAGGTCAATCTATTCCTGCAAAGCCTGCTATTACTGAATTGAGACATAACCTTGACGGATGTGAGCAGCTAAAGGTTGAATTATTTAAGGAAGGGTCTTTGAGTCGTCAATTTTATACCCGAATTCAAAAAATTTCGTTGTCTATTTCAGTCCAAGCTCTTGATATAGCTCAAGGAGAGATATAGAAATGTTTAAAATTATCATAAGTGTAGGCTTACTTACTGCAAATTCGATGAGTTTGGCATCAGAGATTGGCCAAGTATTTTCTAATGTCGATATGGAACAACAAGATAATCGATATGAGCTCGTATTGTACCCAAAACAGTTTGAAAGTGCTGCAGTGGTTGACCTTAAATTAGATGTGCAGGGTAATGGTGAGTTAATGTCACAAATGCAACCGGTTTGCACTCAGTGGCAAGAGAATATATGTACGGGTTCGTATAAAGATATTCTACACAATGAATTTTTGCACGAAGTCGATGTAGCGCTTTATTGTGATGATGAGCTGTTATATCAAGAAAGAAAAAATAATAGCGAATTCACCAATGAAGAAATTAACTCATTGAGTAGCCACTTGTCATTTAATAAATCGTTAGTAAAAACTATCTCGTTAACTTGCAATGAAGTTAAGCTGACTATTCAAACTATGCATGGTGATAATGCCGCTAATATCCAAGGCCGAATTAACTTGCTGAACAGTACTTCTGGTTTGAGTAACGATAACTATGAGCTTTTAAAATGAAGGCACTACTTTTAATACCTAGCTTATTTTTTTGCTCTGCTGCTATTGCACAACCTGTTGATGTTGGGGGAGCGGTATATGAATTACAATTTAGTGATTTCTTGCCAATAAAAGTACCCTATGCTGGGAGCGAAGCTGTTATAGCTTACCAAGCAAAAATTAATGTAGACGGTGATTATGCTCAGGACTTAACGTACCGCATTGGTGGAAAAGTTGAAACAAGGTGGTTTGCAGGGAACATGGCTGTGAGTTTGTCTGCTACCTGTGATTCACCATATATAGATCAACCAATATTTATTGGTGAAGATCTTGATTATGGTGATAGATACCAAAACATTTCTTACTTAGCTAAGCCAAGTTTTGCTAATACGCTAAATACGGGTGGAAATTGCCAGGTGCTGACTGTTCGAATAGATAAAGAAGGACATTTAAGTCGTCAATTTTATACTCGTGTTACAAATCTTGAATTTAATGTTCAAATAATAGAAAAGCTATTTTAATCACTGCAAGGCACTTTTTTAGTGCCTTTTCAGTATGGCTTTTTATCTTTCGAGGTCAAATTTTAGTCCTTAAAGATTAACCGGTCCTAATACACACGCTAAATAATCAGTTACCGCGACAGAGAAATAACTCAACAATAAAGTATAAATTACATTATGTGGTTGTCATGTTTAAGTGAACTTTAACAAGGCGAGTAGGTTTTTTAGTTCATAAAACTGATTAATATTTTATCAAAATGGTATCGTAAGGAACAACCCATGAAATATTTTTTAATGTTGTGCGCTTGCTTGATTGCAAATAATACTCTGGCTCTACCGACCTATTTTATCGGGGAAGCTATGCATATTAATAAATCCGATATGCAAGCAATAACACAATTTTATAGACGAGATAATGGGGTCGATAAATACGCAGAAGTAGCTTATGAAGTCGAATTTCCGATATATGGAACATTCGGGTTAAATGAAATAGACATTGAGCTTACTGGGGGTATAAATTCGGCGTGGTATTCGTCAAACTTTGCAATGAAGGTTATTGTATATTGCAATGATATAGCGTTAGCGAGTGACCTTTCGTATGGCGTACGATACGAACGCGCCAGCTACATAGTTAAGCCTCAAATTCGCAGTGAACGCCAAGCCATACCGCAAGGGTGTGATACTGTTAAAATAAGAATGGAGAAGCAAGGGAATTTGTCTCGTATGTACTTTACTAACATCGAAAAAATTGACGTCAGATTATATATCACAAACAAGTTTTAATAGTAATTTGGTGAATTAAACTTCAGGAATTAATAGCAGTGATAGGTTGAACTTGTCATTAAGGCTGTTTAACCTGGGGTCAGGTTATTTATACTCTTTTTAATGTTTACTAAAAGCTATTGCTTATACAGGCATAGGCTTAGTTATATTATGGGTAAGCTGCTAAGATGCGCGCTCTAATGATGTAGAAAGAGTATAGAAGTAACATATCAAAGTTTTTCTTTATGGGTAAGCCCGACATAATGGGTAAAAATAACAGTAATGGATTTGCGCCAAAACGTATAGCAAAGCTAGGCACCGAGTTACGCCCGCTCACCTTAATTGTAAACTCAGTTGAACGACAATCAGAAATAGAAGCCATATTAGAAGAGCATTCGATGTTTGCTTCAATTGAAGTTAAAGCAGAAGTACCAGAAGATATTCGGGAACTTGACTTTGCGCTTAGCAAGTCAACACCACAAATATTTGATAAAGTATTAGCAGACATTGATCAGACCAATTTCAAAAATTTCGATTTAATTTAAACGCTTAATTCTCTTTAATTTGATAAAATAACATCTCAACTTTG
>NZ_PNDU01000436.1:0-317 GCF_005886635.1 Pseudoalteromonas sp. S558
TGATGAGCCGTGGGAAAGCGAGCGTGATGAGTATATTGAGATGATGGGAGAGGCCGCATTGCTAGCTCCAGTCGATTATTTTAAGGTCGGCCCCAAAGGGTTAGCAATGCGTACTTATTTGGGCCCGCATTAGGTTAAGCAGTGTGGCCAAGAATTATTACTGAGCACACCAAAAACACAAACAGAACTTCAAACTTGGGGTGGCATTCGTCTTGATTTATCAGAAGCACCTTGGGAGATAACTGAACAAGCACAGCTTGCGCATTGGCACACAGCCATGGAACATTTACGCCCAGCTAAGGGTTTTGCAGAGATGG
>NZ_PNDU01000437.1:0-2693 GCF_005886635.1 Pseudoalteromonas sp. S558
TCTGAAGAGCCGACTCTTTGCTTTGCGCTGAATAATGTTTCATTGTTACTCCACACCCTCTATTTAATGGTTAAATATTAAGCGCGACAACTAGTCTGACAGAGAGGGTCTTTGAGTTGCACCAGATAGTTTAGATGCCTGATTAATAAACATTACATTTCCTTATTTTGCAGATGAGATTATGTGACACAGGTATAAAATAGGCAGCCAACTTACTCCACGATTGAGATAGACAATTACACTTTTAAAAGCTAAATAGCCAGCATCAAAATAACTATACCGTAGCTATAGGTTGTAAAACTGACTAAATAAATAAAACTTACACAGAGGCAATATTACTCTATGGATGAAAATTCAACGATTTAAAAACACAATATAGTGTGCTAACTTCAAGAATCAATTGAATAAATGGACTAATTAGCATGAAGTACAGGAATGTTTATCAGCTTATTGCGGCTTTTATTTTTGCGTCATTGTTTGCAGCTCCCGTTGTTGCTGTGCAAATAACAAATACGAGTAGTGGCTATGAGCAACATACCCGAGTATTAGCCTCTAAAGCACTTGCACAAGAGCGAACTGTAACTATTCAACTCCCTAAAAGTTACCATAAAAATCCTGATAAAAAATACCCCGTGATTTATCGACTCGATGGTAAAGAAAACCTTGCTTATATGACGCCAGTTTTAGCGCATTTACATACCGCTTTTACTAAGGCCGCGCCTGAAGTCATTATTGTGGCAATTGAAAACACGGATAGGTTAAAAGACTTGTACCCAACTAAAAATGAGGAACCAGCAGGCCCCGTTGGTTTGGGTGGCGGCGCGGCAAGGTTTCTTGAATTTATTGAAACTGAGCTTATTCCACTGGTTAATGAGAAGTACCGTACTCATGATTTTAAAGTAATTTCAGGTGCGTCTGCTGCAGGCGTATTTGTACTTTATGCCCTTCAAACTAATCCTGATTTATTTCAAGCTCACATAGCCTATAGCCCAGCAGTGTGGTGGAATTACGGCGCTACTGCAAAAAGCACCAAAGCATTTTTTGCTAATAGCAAAACATTGCCTAATTATTTGTATATGAATATAGGTCAAGAGAGCGGCATACTGCGAGAACGCTACGACGTTATGAATATGTTTTTAAAGGCGAATACTCCAAAGGAGCTTACTTTTATTAGTGAATCGTTTGATAACGTGCCTCATGGCCTTACATTTGCTGCGGGAGCATTTAATGCCTATCAAAAGCTGTTTTTACCGCTACAAATGCCAGTTAGTGCATACACAGGCGAAACTCATTCAATTGCTACATATTATCAGCGTTTATCTGCTCAACATGGTGAGGAAATTGCCCCTCAGGAATCAATGATCAGAGAGCTTGGCTATCATTTTGTAAATACAGATGAATTAGATCAAGCCATAAAGATTTTTAAGTATGGGATCTCTCTTTATCCAAATACAGCAGATGCTTACAATGGCTTAGCATATGGTTATGAAAGTAGCGGAATGTACCAAGAGTCTCTTGAGCAAGTAAAAAAAGCATTAGCTCTTGTTGATAAAAATTACCTTGGTTACGATGTTTACCTAGCTCGTAAAAACAGACTTATTGCGCTGTTACAACAATAAATAGTGGCTATTGGTATACCAGTATAGTTTATAAATGTTCGCTTTTTGATGACGAGGGCATTTATAAATATGATTAATTTACCTTATTTGAGCGTTTGTTCAAAATAAGTTAAGCTGCGAGTATATAAGCTAAATCTAACTTAATTTATTGCGGAGCAAACATGGCAACTACACTGGCATTTGACGTATACGGTACGCTAATAAATACTCATGGCGTACTTACGTTACTCGACGACATGATAGGCAACAACGCCCAAGTATTTTCAAATACGTGGCGCGAAAAGCAATTAGAGTATTCATTTAGACGTGGCTTAATGCAAAATTATATTCCCTTTTCGCTATGTACAAAACACGCACTCGACTATGCCTGCTTAGCGCATAAAACCGAGCTAAGTGATGATCAAAAAGAGCAACTGCTCGAGCGTTATAAAACCCTCCCCGCATTCGACGATGTAAAAGCGGGCCTTGAAAGCTTAAAAGCACAAGGCTATCGCTTATTTGCGTTTTCTAATGGTGCGGCCAGTGCGGTAAATACCTTGCTCGAAACCGCAGGCATAAGTGAGCTTTTTGAAGGTGTAGTGAGCGCCGATGATATTAAAACCTTTAAACCAAATCCTGGTGTGTATAGCCATTTTTTACGTGAAGCAAATTCAACGGGTGCTAATACTTGGCTTATATCAAGCAACCCGTTTGATGTAACTGGCGCAATATCGCATGGTATGCGCGCCGCGTGGATTAAGCGCTCTGACGAGGCTATTTTTGATCCATGGGAAATACAACCGACCACTATTGCAACCGACTTACTCGACTTAAAAGAAAAGCTAAAAAGCGTTAACTAACGGTAATTAGCATAAATATTTGAACTAATTTAACTCGTAAAATAAGCCCTCTGATTTAATAGATAAATAAGATTCTAGGGCGTGTTGACCTTTGTGGATTGAAATTTGTTCAATCTAGGGACGATTTAATCGCGGCGCGAGGTTTGACATTTATACTGCGTTATCGCCTGTTTATGGGGAATAACCACACGACATAGGATCTGCCTTGCCTAAATACCAAACGTACTGCAGCAAA
>NZ_PNDU01000438.1:0-349 GCF_005886635.1 Pseudoalteromonas sp. S558
ACCTTTGTGCCACCTTTAAATTACAAAAGAAAAACAGAGGGTTATTAAATTAAATAATATAAAAAACAAAAAAGCGCACCATTTAGGTGCGCTTTTTTTAAGCAAAATACAGAATTGGTGCGAGTCGATAAATACGCAAATAATCGTCTTTAACTAACCGTTACACTCTCGCCAAATACACATTGATAATGTATTTAAGATTAAAGTTACTCTGTCGCATCGAAAGACAAAGCCGGTTTTTTAGCATCACTTAGCCATATTGACTCCATAGTTTGCACCACTCGAAAGTGAAACTCTTCATGGGTGAAGGGTTTAGTTAAAAAGTCATTCGCACCTGATTTAATAAATC
>NZ_PNDU01000044.1:0-1992 GCF_005886635.1 Pseudoalteromonas sp. S558
TTTTTGCAGTTTGGCGAACTAGGTACTAGGCTTTTATCAGTGTGAAAACAAGCAGGGGGTCTTATGGCAATCGCAAGAAAGCGTCAAGTAAGTTTGGTTGATACAAAGTACTACCACTGTATTTCACGTTGTGTTCGGCGTGCTTTTTTGTGCGGTGAAGACCATTTTACTGGTCAATCTTACGAACACCGCAGAGGGTGGGTTGAAGACAAACGGGAATAATAACAAAGACACCCACTCTAATAGGCACCAAACAACAATGACACCCACTTAAATAGTGGGTGTTGATTTACTGATAACACGTTGTAATAAAACAATATAATACTAAAAAGTAACGAAATAATATAATGCAGTCATTGTAAATCTATATTACAAATATGCTCTTTAACAACATGGATGTTGTAAGGGCTTAGGTTTTTAGCCTAAGCCCTTATCTTTTATTCCCGCCAAACAGCGGCTCCGGCGGTAAAAAAATCAGCGAAAAAGGGCGCGTCTCCCGCGTCTGGAAAAAGCGCTGCGCAAGCGCCTAAATCTAACTCAGACAGCGCCAGTAATGCGATCGCAAGTGAAACCCATATTACTGAGCAAGCATGCCGCTCAGACTCGGTTTCAATGCTAGTTTGAATCGCTCCGCGGGAGCCATAAATAAACTAGACACCCACCCTAATTTTTGCAGTTTGGCGAACTAAGTACTAGGCTTTTATCAGTGTGAAAACAAGCAGGGTGTCTTATGGCAATCGCAAGAAAGCGTCAAGTAAGTTTGGTTGATACAAAGTACTACCACTGTATATCACGTTGCGTACGCCGTGCATTTTTATGTGGTGAAGACTATTTTACGGGTCAATCTTACGAGCATCGTAGAGGGTGGGTTGAAGACAAACTGCTTGAGTTAGCTAAGGTATTTTGTATTGACGTCTGTGCTTATGCTGTCATGAGCAATCATACGCACTTAGTGTTGTATGTTGATAATAAAAAAGCGTATCGGCTTAATGATAAAGCGATTGTTATTCGGTGGCACAAGCTGTGCAAAGGCACCGTACTTACGCAAAAATACATACAGGGCGAAAAGCTAGGTAAAGCTGAACTTATCTTTTTTAATCAAACAGTAAAGGAATATCGAGAACGCCTATCAAGTATTAGCTGGTTTATGCGGTTGTTAAATGAAAACATTGCTCGCAGAGCAAATAAAGAAGATAACTGCACTGGCCGTTTTTGGGAGGGACGTTTTAGTTCGCAAGCGTTATTAGATGAAGCTGCATTGGCGGCCTGCATGGCGTATGTGGACTTAAACCCTATCAGAGCCAAAATGGCAAAGACACCAGAAGAATCAGACCATACCAGTGTTCAAAAGCGACTAACATACGCAAAAGATGGCAAACAACCAAAACAACTACTGCGCTTTGCAGGCATGCCACGTCAAATCATGCCAAAAGGACTCCCTTTTGAGCTTAAATCGTACCTTCAACTTGTTGAGTTAACAGGACGTTGTATACGAGAGGACAAACGAGGGTATATTGAGAGTACACACTTACCCTTACTCGAAAGAGTCAATATTTCCCCAGAAAACTGGTTAAAACTCACCACACAATTTACGCGCGTATTTCACGGCGCAGTAGGGCGACCCAGCTCACAAGGAAGTTACTGTGAAAGCTTAAACAGAAAACGGCGAGCGAATATCAGTAACTGCGAAAAGCTACTGGCATAGACTTAAACTATTCATTAATAAATCATAACTGCACCAATGCAGTTGTTTTTATGCGTATAATTTAGGTTTATAGATGAAAGTGGCTTATTTAGTAGATGAAAAGAAGTAACGCAGTCTTAAAAAATAAATTATTAACCTAAAAAAATAAATCTAGTGACACAGCTTTGCTTGCTAATTTAGAGTGGGTGTCTAGTTTATTTCTCTAGTTTATTTCCGTTGTAAAAAATCAAAAACAGGTAAAGAAGTAATTCAAAGACTACGCGATAAAGGTAAAATAAAAAACACGC
>NZ_PNDU01000439.1:0-881 GCF_005886635.1 Pseudoalteromonas sp. S558
GTTCCTCGTTGCCACGAACAATAAGGATCAGCAAAGTAAATAATAAAATCTAGTTCTCCTTCCAAAGCTTTAAATTTCGAAAATTCTTTTCCATTATCCAAGGTCAGAGTTAACTGTTTATGCTCTGGAATCTCTTTAAACACCTCTACTGTAGCTGTATTGAATGACTCAGCTTGCTTAGTCTCTATTTTTTTCGCGATTAAATATCGAGAGCTACGGTCAACATGGGTTACAAAAAAACCAGAGCCCTTTTTGCCTTCAATTAAATCACCTTCCCAGTCACCTATTCGGCTTCTGTCTTCGACTATTTTTGGTCGTTCGCTAATACTTACTCTATTCTTAATTTGCCCACGTAAATCGCCATATTTACGTTGTTTACGTCTTTTTTTATGCCTCTTAGCTAAGTCTTTGTATAGCTCTCCACCTGCTTTAAAATCCTTAATCACCCATTGATAGATTGTTTCATGGCTGACATGCATTAATTCATCTGACGGGTTATCCTTCTTAAGCCGACCTGCTATAGCATCTGGAGACCATCCCATTGCTATCTTACTCAGCACAAGCTCGTACAGTGCCTTATTGTTTCTTTTTCTTGCATGCCTAGCGACCTTCCTTCTTGCCATCGCTTTTTCGTGCGCTGCCTCATCGAAATAATCATAGTAGGGTGGCTTATTTCGCTTAACTTCACGCATGATAGTTGTATGGTGTCGATTTAATAGTTTACCAATGGATCGGCAGCTTTCGCCACTGTTGAATCGATAGTAGATAGCTTTTCGTT
The DNA here is from genome assembly GCF_005886635.1 of Pseudoalteromonas sp. S558. Taxonomy (NCBI): domain Bacteria; kingdom Pseudomonadati; phylum Pseudomonadota; class Gammaproteobacteria; order Alteromonadales; family Pseudoalteromonadaceae; genus Pseudoalteromonas; species Pseudoalteromonas sp. S558. The sequence goes on from NZ_PNDU01000439.1 coordinate 779, forward strand.
CGAAACTGTTAAGATGTTCGTAAGACATTCTGAATTCCCTCGATAATGAGTTTGGTCGCACTTACTACATTAGCAAATACTTCAGAATGTCATATTTTTTTGT
>NZ_PNDU01000440.1:0-356 GCF_005886635.1 Pseudoalteromonas sp. S558
AATACTAGTTCTCCTTCCAAAGCTTTAAATTTCGAAAATTCTTTTCCATTATCCAAGGTCAGAGTTAACTGTTTATGCTCTGGAATCTCTTTAAACATCTCTACTGTAGCCGTATTGAATGACTCAGTTTGCTTAGTCTCTATTTTTTGCGCGATTAAATATCGAGAGCTACGGTCAACATGGGTTACAAAAAAACCAGAGCCCTTTTTGCCTTCAATTAAATCACCTTCCCAGTCACCTATTCGGCTTCTGTCTTCGACTATTTTTGGAAGTTCGCTAATACTTACTCTATTCATAAATTGCCCACGTAAATCGCAATATAAACGTTGCTTACCTCTTTTTTTATGACTCTAAGC
>NZ_PNDU01000441.1:0-1467 GCF_005886635.1 Pseudoalteromonas sp. S558
GCAAATCAATAGTTTTATACCAACCTGCATAAATCTTTGAACAATTTAACGAATTAAATTGCACTATAACGTCGTTAAAAATTTTATATTTAGAACAACTAGATACAAAAATTTTTGCCTAATTCTAGCGTAATTTTCTTGACGTTAAATAGACCCCATATATAAGCAGATTGGTATTAAAGTTGAGCAAAACTGTCTACGTATTTACTGAGCCTAGGTATATCGACTGCTTGTAGTCCATCGGTACTTCTTAGCACGAGATCTTTTTCTACCAGTTCTGTTACAACGCGCCTGTAAGCTCGCTCCGTGGTGGCAAAGCGCTCAGCTTCAGCGTTTACAGTAGGGTAGGCTCTAAGTAGCGTAGGGTTATTGTTCTCGGCTCTTAATAAACAATCTTTTGCTATGTTGTAGCTCAGTGGTAGCAATAGCTTATCTAAATTGATTTTTTGATTCTCTTGAAATTTAGCCGCTATAGTTTGTGCTGTGTATAAACTTAGTTCTGGTTTTTCAAGTAATAAAGCACGCCAATGCCTTAACTCAATAAGGTTATAAGTTACATCACTAAAACAGGTCACCGTATAAATACACGGATTATTGTTCAGCGCTTCTATTTCACCAATAAGTGTATTGTTACAATCCAATTGTCCTAATAGTAGGCGTCGTCCATTACCTACGTCGTAACTAAACGACACAGTGCCACTGCGTACAAGCACAAGCTTGCTTAAAGGCTGATCTTGGTGGATCAGGACTTCTTTTTTTGATTGTTGATAGCTACTACCTGCAAAGGTTAATAGCTGTTCAACAAGATAACTAGAAAAATGGTATTGAAACATCAATGCGCTCTTCGGACAAATGTCCTATTTATTACACCTTAATGACGTTAGCATTACGGCTCTAAGAATTTATGCTAACTTGCTACTATTATTAGTTTTGCTAATAATATTATTTACCTTCATTTCCCGTGTAATGATTTAGGAAGTTGTTGGCAGTTGCCGACAGTTTTTTTAAGGTTTTTTGAGCAAGTTGGCTTTTTTATTTCGTTGTAATTTTGCAATACTTATAAGTGCCATAAGTTAGCAGTAATGTAATGCTAACCTAAAGCCTAGGAGAGAACAATTGAGTTGGGAATATTTAGGTTATATTGCATCAGCTTTATTGGTTGCATCATTAACAATGACCGATGTAGTAAAGCTACGTTGGTACAACATGTTTGGTTGTATGGTATTTACGGCATATGGTGTTGCCATAGATGCAGCGCCAGTGATTTTTACTAATGGCTTGTTGTCGCTCGTAAATATTTATCACATCATAAAAATATATCGCCAGCCTAAAGTTGAAGCTCCTAAAAGCTAATACCAATTGCGAGGCTGCCCTTTGGGTTCTTTCTAGGGACGATTAACTCTTTGTTGCTCGATTTTTACTTAGCCCACTAGGTTACAAACCTCGCGCCGCGATTAAATCGTCCCT
>NZ_PNDU01000442.1:0-5488 GCF_005886635.1 Pseudoalteromonas sp. S558
GGCGATAAGCTAGTGTAAATGCCAAACATGCGCTGCGCTTTGAGCTCGATCTAGGGACGATTAACTCTTTGTTGCTCGGTTTTTACTTAGCCCACTAGGTTACAAACCTCGCGCCGCGATTAAATCGCCCGTAGATTGAACAAATTTCAATCCACAAAGGTCAACACGCCCTAGGTGCTCTGCGTTTTACGCGAGTAACTTTTTTGGTTTGGGTTACGTGTTTTTTAAGGATGACTCCTATGGCGCGTTTAACATCTGCTCGCTCGCGGTATTGCCATAAGCGTTCGCGCGCTTGCTTTGAAGCCGTGGTTAAATCAAGCATTGGCTCGGGGTAATCTTCTCCTAGCTTAAAGTCGTTAAATAGCGCTTCCATCGGGGTTTGTTGCCAAGGCTCGTGCAAATATTCAATAGGGAGCTTTTCAAGCTCGGGGCACCATTTTTTAATAAAAGTACCTGTTGGATCTTGATCTTCTGATTGTTTAATTGGGTTGTAATGCCGAATGGTATTAATCCCTGTTACCGATGCTTGCATTTGAATTTGCGGGTAGTGAATTCCAGGCTCAAAATCTAAAAAGTAATTAGCGAGAGGAAAGCTTGCTTGCTGCCAGCTTATATTTAAATGATGCGTTACAAAGCTCACAAGCATGGCGCGCATTCTAAAGTTTATATACCCAGTCGCCTTTAAGCAGCGCATGCAAGCGTCAATAATTGGAATGCCTGTTTGGCCCTGCGCCCAGCGTTGAACATCACTTTTCACGTTTTTGTCATCACGATACGGAAATACATGATAACCTGGATTAAGGGCCAAAAATTCCATTGTGCATTCGCTTTCAAACTTTTGCATAAAGTGGCAATGCCAATGCAGGCGAGACACAAACGCTGCAAGCGGGCGTTTCCAGCCTTTTTTATTTGGATGCTTTGAATGATATTGCTCAATAGCCATTTGATACACTTGCCTGAGGCTAATATTACCCCACGCTAAATAAGGCGAAAGCCGAGAGCAATGAGTTTGGCTTAAACTTGGGCTAGATATACCCTTTTGATAACCTTTACCGCGTTCAGCAAAAAAACTATGCATGATCTCTTGGGCATGCAACGGGCCGCCTCGTTGAAAATTATCATCGTCTTGCGTGTAAGCGTTTGGTAAATCAGGTGCTTGATAGTTATTTAGCGCAATTGTCTGGATGTTTTTCCAGTTGGGTATGGCAATAGGTGATTGCATTGTTTTTTGCCAATGCTCATTCCAATTATCGCGATTTTTTTTACCACGTATAACAGCACCTGTTTGCGACTCCAGCCAATTAATGTGATTATGTTGGCACCACGCTTTAACAACTTTATCTCGCTTAAATGTGTTGTTTAAGCCTATTTCTTGATGACTAAAAATATTAACTATTTCAAATTGCGTTTTTAATGATTCAAGTAAGTCGCTCATGTTTAAATTAAATATATAAACGCAGGTGTTAAAACGAGTTAGCTGTTTATTTAATTCAACGATTGATTGATATACAAAGCGCCAATGTCGCTCGTTGTAATGCGCATCTTCAAGTAGCAGAGGTTCAAAGTTATAAAGTAATAGCGTGGGTAGACCGTTACTAAAAGCATTTTTTAAAGGCGGGTGGTCGCGGAGGCGTAAATCGCGTTTAAACCAGACTATGTTTATTTTTATACGCATGAAATCAACATATTATTTAAAAAATGCTATTTAGGGTTTAAGTTGTACGCAGCGCAGTGATTTTCCGATTTAGTTTTCAAGATTAAAAGTGAGAAACCATGTTTTTAGATTTAACCGATAACAGTAACCACTCTGTTTACTCTTATCTCGTTGGTGGGATAAGTCCCAGACCTATTGCTTGGGTAAGTACGTTAAGTAGCGAGGGGGTTGCCAATATTGCGCCTTACTCTTTTTTTACTGTCGCCAGTTGTAACCCACCAGTGTTGAGTGTAACGCAAGTAAACCCAAGTAATAACAAAGATAAAGATACGCTAAATAATTTACTCGTTACCAAAGAGTGCGTGGTTAATATTGTTAGTCATGATCTTATTGAACAAATGAATCAAAGCGGTGCAAATTACTCAAGTGAAATAAGTGAGTTTGATGCTGCTAATATCTCTCAAACGAGTAGTCAGCTAGTTCATGCGCCAAGTGTTACCGATTCTAAAATAAAATTTGAATGCAGATTACGAGAGGTCATTACTATTTCAAAGGAAACGGGAGGAGGAAAAATCATGCTATTAGATGTGATTGGCATCAATATAGATGATGAGGTTTTAGTCAATGGATATATAGATCCAACACGTTCAAATACTGTGGGTAAAATGGGCGGCGACTATTTTAGTACCACGAAAGATAAATTTGTGCTCAAAAGACCACTGTTTTAGTGTTTAGTAATAGAGACTGTATAGATTCTAAATTTAGTTATGTTTAATCGCTTTATGAAAAGAATGCTTTAAATATGGATTTATTTACGACTGATCTTATTTCGCCTATGTTGGCATTAGTGTTTGTTTTGTTGGCAGGTTTTACTTCTTTTTTTTCGGCTGCCTTTGGTGCGGGCGGCGGGCTAATGTTACTTGTTGTGATGGCATCGTTTATGCCCATGACTTTAGTTGTTCCTATTCATGGGCTCGTGCAACTAGGGTCAAATACCAATCGCTTATTACTGAGTTTTAAACATATAGATAAAAGCATGTTTATTTATTTTACGCTTGGAGGCGCAGCTGGGGCGGTATTGTCGAGTTTTATTGTTTCAAACATTCAATTTGATGTTATGAAGTTAGTTGCAGGAGTTTTTGTTATTTATATTTTGTGGGGAAAGACTCCATTATTGCACAGCAGATCAATACTTTGGCGTTTAGCTGGTGGCTTTGCTACTACATTTATTTCGATGTTTATCGGTGCAAGTGGCCCATTAGTCGGGAGCTGCTTACACATGAGTAACTATAGCAAGATGCGTTTTACAGCCACGTTTTCAAGTATTATGTCAACTCAGCATTTATTTAAAGCTGGCATATATGGGGTCGTTGGTTTTAGCTTTTGGCAGTGGCTACCTTTAGTCGGTGCAATGGTTTTTAGTGGGGCTATAGGCACATGGCTGGGAATTCGATTATTAAACCATATACCAACAGACAAATTTAAGTGCATTTTTAAATATATTTTAACATTATTAGCATTGCAATTAGCTTGGCAGGGCTTTAAATCGTTATGTAATTAATGCTCATTCTACGAGGTGAAATGAGCATGTTTTAATAAAATCAGTTCATTAAGGCTTATTTAACGGATGCTTTAATTGGTTTATCGCCATCAAATAATTCAAAGATGCGACTGCCACTGGGACTATTTGTAGCAATATGAAGTAACGCATTAGCCACATTTTCTCGGCTAATTTTAGCTTTATCCTGATCTTGTGGGCGCTTAGTTGTTACTGTTAATGAAGCTGCATCGTTAGTTAATGTCCCTGGGCGAATAATAGTGTAATTTAAGCCACTGTTGATTAAATGTTCATCGGCCATGTGCTTAGCAACTAGATATGGTTTTAAATCGCCATCAATTGAATCGGGGTCGTCTGCACCAATTGAGCTGACCATGATAAAGTGCTTAATTGCATGCTCTCGAGCGTAGGTTGCCGCTTTAGTTGCAGCCCATAAGTCAATCAACACAGTTTTGTCATCCCCTGTATTACCACCCGAACCAGCCGCAAATATAACTTGTTCGCAGTCTTTTAGTGCGTTACTAAAATCACCTTCGAGATCTTGCTCGACAATATTTAAAAAAGGGCTTTGTAAATCACTTAGTTTGCTTTTGTCACGCACTAAGGCAACTACACTTTGTTCATTTTTAAGCAGTAACTCGGTAGTCATTTTACCAATTTGTCCGCTTGCACCAATAATTAGGGTCTTGCTCATAATTAATTCCTTCTTAATTTAATAGATTGAAAAAGTAATGTGCCGTGCAAATAGACCTTGGGGTGTGAGTATATTTTTAAAGGGTAAATTGGAATTTTAATTAATTTATTTTATTTAAATAAAAATTTACGGGCTAGTAAGGGGAAGTTGTCTTGTCGTTATTAGTGCAGATTGAGGTTTAATCATAAAAAAACCCAGCAGAGCTGGGCTATAAAATATTCTAAGGAGAAATTGTTAACTTTGGGTTACATTAAATTGCCCAAAAGTATAAACCTTGAACAAGTAAAAAGTATTTATTAACACCAAACTCATATTTGAAATAACACTCGACGACATAAGATCTAAGCTAAATGATAAGAATAATAAACCACACGCACTAATAGCTGCAATGCGCAGTAAAGTGATCTGGTTGATAAAGAATGCACCTAAACCTAGTGCAAGTAATATAGTATTTAAAAGCCAATCTAGCTCGTTTAGCATGGTCGTTTCAATAGTTCAGTTGTTGAAAAAAGGAGCGCCATTATGTTGATATTTTGCACAGCTTTCAACCAAGTAATTTTAAATTTTCAGATTAGTTTTTTTAATCCAAAAAATCATTATTGTTATGTATTTATCATCAATTACAGTTCTTAATGCTTTTGGTGGGTGTTTAAATAGTACAGTGAATTATTTGATTAACATTTATTATAAATAGAGATTTTAACTCGAGAAGTAGGTTGTTCATCTGGGTTAAGAACAATTTACGACAAGACATAATTAAATAACGAGATAATCTGCATTGCTTTAAAGTATTTATAATATATAGAGCTTTGCTTTTAGCAGGCTGACACTATTAATGCGTTCTCATGTTTGGTCATTATATAAATGTATGACTTCTTTATTTAACTGTGACTTTTTATTTACAGCTTAACATAAAGCAAATGTGGTCTTTTTGGTGTAGGTCTCTATAATTAAATGAGTAAATTTATATATAAAGTTAGTAGTTAATTATAACCTAGCTTATAGCTTATGAAGGAATAAAGATGAATACGCAGCTATCAATTTTAATTGTAGATGACGTTAGCACGGTGCGTAGCTTTTTGAGTCAAACGCTAATGCATTTAGGGATAGACAATGTGAAGGAAGCATCTACCGCCTCACAGTGTATTAGTGAGTGCCAAGCTGCAAATTATAATATTATTTTTTTAGATATTGAATTACCAGACGGGGACGGCAAAGAGTTAATAGCGCAGATCAACGATTTAAGCCCTGAGACGAATGTTGTTATGGTGTCGGCTCACTCTGGTATTGAAAATGTAAAAGATGCAATAGATAAGGGGGCCAAAGGTTTTGTAGTTAAACCGTTTACTCCTAAAAAAATAGCGGCAATGCTTAAGAAGTTTTATCCAGACTTGGAAAATGTATAACATTAATCTGCTTAAATATTTATGCCGATGGTTATAATACCAAACTGCATAAATCTTTGATCAATTTAACGAATTAAATTGCACTATAACGTCGTTAAAAATTTTTTATTTAGAACAACTAGATACAAAAATTTTTGCCTAGTTCTAGCGTAATTTTCTTAACGTTAAATAGACCC
>NZ_PNDU01000443.1:0-2513 GCF_005886635.1 Pseudoalteromonas sp. S558
AATGTGCTTTTTTCATAATTTTCTCCTGTGTTTACAATAAGAGAAAATTCTACATTTGGCATCTATTATTTTTAGGGAGGATTACCGCTTATGGCGTAAAAAGTTAACAGAATCAAATGAAGAACTCGTTATTAAAGACTTTAATCGAATCAATTGGCTCAACTGGCAACTTATTAACCAAAATTTATACTTTTACCGAGAAGCTACGGGGATTTGGGCGTTCGACATCAAGACACAAAAAGAGAGTTTGATTATGCCAAAGCCTGATAATTTCGTTCATCAGTATACAATAGCACCTGATCAGCAATACATATTCTGGGTTCGCCTAAAAGCTATTCAAGGCGATATATACCAATACAGCTTTTAAATGCGATGCAGGTTATCTACTTTGTTACTGCTAATAGTAACAAAGTAGAAACAAACCAGCTTATTCGTTACTTTTAATCTCCTCAAGTAACAGACCAGTCGTCCAATCAATACCACTGTACGCTATATCTGGTTTATAATAATCACCTTTTTCACGAGCTCTGTTAACGTACACTTTGTTAGGCACAATCACCTTGCCTAAACCTGAGGGTAAATCAGCTAAGCGTACCTCCATATACATAGAATCTGCACTGCTTGGTGCACCAAATAATTGCGTGTTTGGAAATAGTTTAAACACGTCAATGGCATCTAAGCAGGCACTCGCGCATTGCGGTGGTACTATAACAAACACCTTGGTTTTAAAGTCGCTGGTTAAGGATGTGTTTTGATCTAGCGCTGGTTGGCTATCTTTTTCTTCAATGTAAAACGGTTTGTTGTTTTTAAGCGCTTGTGTCATCCCGCTAGCAACAGCTGTGATAGCTGCATGCGTTTCGGGCTGATCTTTCACAACCTCAATTAACGACTGCACATAGTCAGTATTATCTTTTGATGCTCTCCACCACACTTGCGTATTTTGAGACAAACCAGCCGCATTGTGATTTACAACTTTTTCACCCCATAACCTTTTTGCTATTTGTAAGCTCCAATAAGACGAACCACCTTGATTATGACGCAAATCTAATACCACTGCTTTTGCAGTAAGCAGTTTGCTACGCTGCTGTTGTATTTTTTCAAACACTTTATTGTAGGCAGCTGTTTGTTTATCGTTTACCGAAAAACTAGGCATAGCAATCCAAGCTATATGTTTATCAGGCCACGTTAAATCAATGGGGAGTTCATCACCGTTGTAGGCATTTTCTAAATGTTTGCTGACTGATTTAGGCATTACTGACCAATTCAGTACTTGTGTAAAAGTTTCGCCATTGGCTTTAACAAATTTGCATTCTTTTAAAAGGGTTAAAAATGGATTACCCTCGTCAATTAGTAACCGCCAACCTTGCTGCCACCAATGACCAGGCTGTGCCACTTCGCCATGAAACTTAAATATTCTCTCACGCATTAAGGTATCAGTGCTTTGCCCATCACATTGGCTTACAACGTCGCCTTTGCTAATATTTTTGGCTTCGCTGTAATACACTTTTAGCGCATCGCCTCGCCATACAGCACTAAAACTTGGCCAGCGGCGCGCTGGTCGCTCTACACTTGAAAACGCACCCGCATGGCCATCTTGTAACACAGTGTTAAAGCGCGCAATTGCAGCTACATGAACCTGCGGCCCGCTCGCTTCAACCGATAATGCTAATGCTTCTACTTTTGCTTTTTTTAATAATGCTGGAAACGCTGGGTTATTAACATCAACCATACCGGGGTGGTTTAGTGCAGTAATACTATAAGCCGCGTTAATATCGCGCTCTGTTATGCTGCGCCAATGCTCAGGTGTAGTAGGTAGAATGGTTTTTTGTGCAGCATTTATAACTGGTGATAGTAATAAAGCGCAGAGCAATACATGATTGGTTATTTTTGTTTTTATAGTCATAAAAATCCGTTTAAATGTTGTGGTATATATAATTTAAGATGCGTGTTTTATTTAATACCGCTCAAAGGCGCACCATTTTAAAGTTTTCAATAGCTAAATTTTACTGGTTACCCACCTCACGGCGAGTTGTTATGTTTTGGCAACTTGAAACCTGCCGTGTTTAACCCAACCACAAAAAAATACAAAACTAACAACACCCTGAATTAAAATAATCCAGAACAAAGACTCCTCGAGGAAATCTGGATAGTTCAGGGTATGTATCAATGAGATTAAGCCGAACACGCTACCAAAACTAAGCAAGCCTAGTATGGTCAAAGTAGAAAAGTAGCCAATATTCTTTCTAGACACTATGCCGTAAATGGCAACGGCTACTAAACAAAGATAAATCGCTGATGAAACTATAGTTAGACCATTTAGCTCCCCCTCTACAATTTGTTCCTGAGTCAACTTAACTCCTCTCATTAGAAGAAGTAGTATTAACCAGCCAATAGTTAGATTTTTCATCATACTCTCTGTGAACGTAACGAGCCTATAAATTAACTCGTTTTTTATTTTTTATTAATAAACAAACCATAGCTGAGTTCCTATTTTGGTTCAATCTATTGCTGTA
>NZ_PNDU01000444.1:0-910 GCF_005886635.1 Pseudoalteromonas sp. S558
AGGTCTTACTTTATAGGTTATTCTTTATTTCAATTAGGCAAAAATATTACGGTATTCATTGCAAGACGTTGTACGTTTGCTCTTTTAATGAAACGAGGGATGAAACCATTGAGAAAAACCGCCTTCAGCGGATGGCTTCTCAACTTCGTTGTTCAACCATAGGGTCTAAAACGCCCGCCAGCTCTGGTGTTGCTCCGCAACGAGCTGACTCGACGCGCGATTGCGCTAGCGTTTTAGACCCCGCGCGAATGCACCGAGCTACGCTCTGTACCAACCGCCATACTGCCGCGCCTGACAAGGCTGTGAGTTCCTCACGATTCGCCTTTTTCATCTGCTTTAATTTTCTACGAAAATAGATGGTTCGATATCAATTTGTGCCAAATTTTAATCGAATTTCGCTGATGCGAAACACTATCGCGGTTGGTACAGACCAGCTGTACATTCGCGCAACTCCATGCGTCCTAAGCTTCGCTCATGCCACATTACGCGCTTGTTTGTCTCATTCTGAGACGCTATTTTTGCAGTTTGTCGTGCCGAAAAATGCGTTTTAAAAAACCTGTCTTGCAGACAAAAGCCGCCTCCAAATTAAACTTATTAATGAATTTTTTAGAAAAGAATAAAAGGTTTTTACTTAATAAAATTAGGTGGAGTAAGGGAAGGGCTAATTGCTTAATTCAAACTGTTTGTTGCTGAGCTGCGCAGTCAAACAGTTTGTTTTTTATCACGAAATAATTAAATTTGAAAGCTTAAATTAATGATTATTAAGGTTAAAAAAATGAAAAATAATGACGTTACCGGTGTTTGTCAAACTAGTTGTCGCGATCACTACGTTATGCACTCTCCACGTTGACGATTTCACGTTCGGGGTTTAGGTGCACTTTCTCTGGTAAATCCCAGTTGCGGATGTCAC
>NZ_PNDU01000445.1:0-2239 GCF_005886635.1 Pseudoalteromonas sp. S558
CTTCCCGCTATCTTGAATTAAGATTCGACCACAACTTATCAGTGAGCATTAATCGGGGCATGGTAATCTCGTAAGGTTTGTTTTTGGCGAAGTAAATTATACGAGATTACCGCTTGCGCACAAAATTCAACAGCCCCTAGTTGTTCGGCTTATTTAAGCACATTAATTGCTTTGTTATATTTACCTAGATCGCAATACGCAGCACCTAAGTTAGTCATAGCAATTACATTTGTTCAAATACTTTTAGCATTGAATTAATGATGAATTTATAGTTTTCATCATATTTAGTGTGCTCCTTCCAAGCTTCTTCTACTAATTGCTTAACCTGTAGATAAATTGCCGAACTATTCATTTTGAAACCTATTAATTTTATAGTGGGTGATGAGATAGATGCTCTCCAAAATGACGTAAATGCGCCAAACTGATAAATCAAATTCAGTTAAAGGGAGAATCCATCATAGGTTCAACATTTAGAGTAGATGCTATGTTATTTAATTCGTTGATTTACCAACCCCCATCGCTTTGGCTGCTTCTTCTTGTGTATAACCTTGGCCAACTACAAGTTGAGCAGTTTCTAATTTGATTGCAGCGGAGTACGTTGCCTGGTTTAATTTTGTTATTTTTTTACCCAAATTCATATGCAAATAGCATAACATTTCTTTCTTAATGGGTGGCCAAAATCACTACACCACTACATATCTACCCATGATGATTCCTATTTGCTTAACGCTTCAAATATGGGGCGCACATTGTTTATGCGTCCCTGCCATAATTTGTTTGTTATATTGCGACGTTGCCAACCCTTGATTTATTTTGTGCTGCATATAAATCACATGAAAAATTGATGTAATAAAAGGGTTTAACCAAAGCTTATCATCACTATTAGAGCCTACGATTAAATTAATACGATTACGCACCATAATTACCCAAGTAACATCGAAAATACTTGAGACAACATGAATACCAATTGAGTTTCTTAAAATAGTAGGTTCATCCAAGTTAATTAAACTACTCAAAGATGTAGTAAATAAGATAATTGTTATTACAATGAAAAAATTGGATATTTTGTACTTGGTCTTTTGATTAATACTGTTTGAGAATTGATAAAGCTTATATATTAAATATGCGCCAATAGTCAGTACACAAAGAGCTAGAGTCTTTGCTACTGAGTCAGCCTCAAATATATCTGTAAGTTCATTTATTCTCCAAATATGAAAGCATACTAAATTCATTTAGCAATATAACGACACATTCAGTGGGTTAAAATGTGTAGTGAATTGAAATGTACCAACTGTTTTAGCTAAATTTAAAACCTTTTTCTAGCTTACTTTCACTCCCATCTCAATGAATACTTTTTTATGATCATTACTCAAACCACAATATTCACCTATTTCTTTAATGTTAAGTTCAAATAGTCTCTCGATATCTTTCGCAGAAGTAAAATCAAGAAGTTCCAACTTCTTTAAATTTACTATTATTTCTACACCTGAAAATGACTTAATTGCAAACTCATCCCCTTCCCCATCCCAATTAGGCATTATTAGATGATGAGTTTTACAACATTCCCCTGAAAGCAGAGTAATTTTTTCAAACTGTTTATCAGTTATATTAATTGCAAGTAACTGCTTTTCTATCTCAGGAATACAATCAAACCATCATACTTTGGACTCTCTCCAAAAACTAATTCATCCAGATTTTGATCATCAATAGCATCTATTTGTTTTTTTATTTCACCATCAGCATTATACAAACTACCTAGAGCCAATAATTTTAAATTGTTATCCATGTTAAATAACCTTCGTGTAAGTTAACAAGCCTGTGGGTTAACTCGTTTTTTATTTGTTTTTATTGATAAACAAACCATAGCTGAGTTCCTATTTTGGCTCAATTGATTACTGTGTTTTTCATAGAATATAAAAAGCGGGTTTGGTATTGTTTTTGTTGGCGCTTTGGAAGGTGTTTAAGTGGCTTTATTGAGGTTAAAAGGGCTTACCCTTCTTAATGCATCGTGTTTAACAGTTTTTCCATATTATGCACTAAACAATACAGTTGCCATTGCGCATTCACTTTCGTTTGACTTCGTAAGGTCTATTTATTTATGCCTTTACTCGCCGGGTAATCCCCCCATTTTTAATGGAGGCTATCTGTAGAATTCCCGTTGTTTAACTTTTCCAGCTTTTGTATGGGTGTTATGCCACCTATGCCCATATTAGGGCGTTCATTATTATAAGTCCATAAC
>NZ_PNDU01000446.1:0-458 GCF_005886635.1 Pseudoalteromonas sp. S558
TTAGATAAAATCGCTAATAAACTAAATAATCGACCAAGAAGAATATTAAACTATTTAACTCCTAATGATATGATTAAAAACCATGTTGCACTGACCACTTGATATCACCGTAGCCTTTTTTAATATATCCTTTTCTAATTCAATGCGTTGGATTTGCTTTTTAAGTTCACGGATTTCAATTTGTTCGGGCGTCATTGGTGACGCTGATGGTGACTGACCATTGCGTTCTAGCTTTAATTGAGTAACCCATTTACTGACGGTTGATTTACCCACCCCCATCGCTTTGGCTGCATCTTCTTGCGTATAACCTTGGTCTACTACAAGCTGAGCCGTTTCTAATTTAATTGCCGCTGAATATGTTGCGCGTTTTAATTTCGTCATTTTTTCACCCAAATTTGTATGCTTATTAGCATAACATTTCTTTCTTAATGGGTGGCCAAAATCACTGTACCACTACA
>NZ_PNDU01000447.1:0-3107 GCF_005886635.1 Pseudoalteromonas sp. S558
ATGATCATTCTAGCGTATTAAATAACTCACTAACGACGTTAAAAATTATTTATATAGAACAACTATGTATCATAATTTTGGCCTTGTTATTAAGCTATTTTCTTATCGCTATAATAGATCACTAATTTAATGCAATTGGTATAATTATTAAGTGCAAGGTTAAATGGCTTTGTGCTTAATCATTTTACACTCCCTTTAGCGTTAATTTATTTGCAGCTTTGCTATAATGCTAACCAATTAAATCGTCAGTAAGTGCAGAGAACGCAATGGAATTTGAACAAGATAGCAATTTAACCCTCCCTTTATTTCTTTTAGATGAAACATTAAGTGAAAGAGATTTAGAGCAGCCTGATTTTGAAATATCAATTGGACTTGATGATGAGTTACTTGCTCAAATTTGCCAGAATCCAAGTGAAGATAGCAGTATCGCTATTACCGTTAATAGTTATGAATTACTTATTGGTGACTCCCCATATTTAAAGATATTAGATCAAGAACACGATGCGCAAATAACATTAACGCACGGACCTCTTTTAAGTGTTATTTTAAATACTGAAGATCAAAAGGCATTCGTTTCTCCGCAAATGGATATGATGCCTACCTTCGACTTGGGCGACGAAGACGAATGAAAAAAATCATAATAAGTACATTTGCATTAATAATTCTTAGTGGTTGTGCGTACTTAGGTAATGTTCACTACAATGATTTATTTGGTTCGGAACAAACACAAGAGCGAATTGTTTCACACTCTACACTTTCTGGTGCTGATTTTTTACAAAACGTAAAGCCGGTGCTCGATACTCGCTGTGTGGTTTGCCATGGTTGCTATGATGCTCCGTGCCAGCTTAAGCTGTCATCGCCTGAAGGAATTGATCGAGGGTTGAGTAAAGAGTTGGTTTACGATGGAACTCGTTTATTGGCAACTACTCCGAGCCGTTTATTATTTGATGCGACTAGCACTCAGCAATGGCGGGAAAAAAACTTTACGCCGGTACTTAATGAGCGAATACAAACTGAAGAGGCTAATTTAGCCGGCAGTGTTTTATTTAATAGCTTAGTACTTAAACAAAGCCATGAATTACCAGCAAATGAAGTATTAGACGATGAGTTTGATTTTTCTTTAAATCGCTCTCAAACCTGCGCAACCATGGGAGAGTTTGACCGATTAGCAGATGAGCAACCTCATGGTGGTATGCCTTATGGATTGCCTAGCGTATCACGCGAAGAGTTTAATCATCTACAAAGATGGCTTAAAACAGGCGGTAAAATGTCGCATATTGCGCCGCCAAGTAAATTCGAGCAAAATAAAATAAACGGATGGGAAGCCTTTTTAAATCAAGACAGTTTAAAATATCAGTTATCGGCTCGTTATATTTATGAACACTGGTTTTTAGCACATATTTATTTTACCCCAGAAAATCCACAGAGCTTTTTTAAGTTAGTACGATCTAGCACACCCCCTGGCGAGAAAATAAAGCTTATTAATACACGTCGTCCTTATGACGACCCTAAGGTTAGCCGTGTTTATTACCGATTTATGCAAGAGCGCACAACAATATTATCTAAAACGCATTTACCGCTAGAGCTTAATGAAGCTAAATTACTGCGTTTATATGATCAATTTATTGCTCCTGATTATACTGTTACTCAAATGCCAAGTTATAAGCCTGAGTCAGCATCTAACCCATTTAAAACATTCGAAGTTATTCCTATTAATTCAAAATATCAGTTTATGCTGGATGAGGCAGAATTAATTATAATGGGCTTTATTAAAGGGCCTGTTTGTCGTGGTCAAATTGCTTTAAATGTGATTAATGACCATTTTTGGGTCGCGTTTGCTGATCCAGCTAAAGTAGCTACTCCCGCTGTTGGTGAAATGCTCATGCAACATGAAGATGCGCTTGAACTGCCCGCAGCTGAGGAAAGTAATGCCTTACCTATTTCTAACTGGGTTAAATATTCAGCGTTAGAACAAAAATATTTAAAAGCAAAGGTTGGCCTTGCTAATGAAATGTTTAAAGGCGGGGAGCACTTAACAACTGACTTATTATGGAAAGGCGATGGGCATAATGAAAATGCGGCACTGACTATTTTTCGTCATTTTGATAGTGCTACTGTTGTGAAAGGCTTTATAGGACAAGAGCCAAAAACTACATGGATCCTCGATTATGCCTTATTTGAACGTATACATTACCTTCTAGTCGCCGGCTTTGATGTGTATGGTAATGTTGGGCATCAGCTAATAACGCGTTTATATATGGACTTTTTACGTTTAGAAGGTGAGCAAAACTTTTTAGCATTATTACCTGAGCATAAGCGTGATCAAATTAAAAAACATTGGTATCGCAAATCGCCACCGAGTCTTGCTGACTTTTTTAAAAATAATCGAGAGTTTAGTCAACCAAGTGGTATTGAATATGAAACAAATGATCCTCAACATGAGCTTTATGGCTTAATGAAAGAGGCTTTAGCGCCAGTGTTAAGTAAGCAATATGACTATACTCAAGTGCCTAAAGCGCTAGGTGTAATAAATGCTATGCCAGCAAAAGCAGTTAATTTATTGCCGCAATTATCTTTTGTTTTAGTTAAGCAATCTGATGATAGCCACAAGGCTTATACTATTATTCATCACAATGCACACTACAATATATCCAGTTTATTGAATGAAGATGGGCAACGTGCTTATAAAGAGGATACAGCGACTATTGTTCCTGGCTTTATTGGTGACTATCCAGAATCTATTTGGTATTTAAATAATGATCAGCAAGTGGCTGCTTTTGCAGAACAATTACCCATGATGCAAATAGAAGCTGATTATAGAGCATTAAAGTCTAAGTTTGGTATTCGACGTACTCACCCTCAATTTTGGCAGTATAGTGATATTTTGCACGATACAGCTAAACAATATCGCGGTATAGAATATGGAATGTTTGATTATAATCGCCTAGAGAATCGATAATTAAATAACCTGAACTCTGGATAATAAATCTATCTCGAGCAGCTATTTTCAGCGCTAACTGCGTTGAATTTACTTGCAATAGGCCAGCTATTGACACGTAAATTCGCCTTGTTTTCACTAAAAACCTCTGGCTAGAGAAAATAAATGT
>NZ_PNDU01000448.1:0-3092 GCF_005886635.1 Pseudoalteromonas sp. S558
TATCTAGTTGTTCTAAATAAAAAATTTTTAACGACGTTATAGTGCAATTTAATTCGTTAAATTGATCAAAGGTTTATGCAGGTTGGTATTATTATCCAGAGTTCAGGTTAACTAATAAGGCAAGGCTTGTATAAGTGTAGTGGCACAGTAATCCACTTTAAGTAGCCGTTTTGGGGAAATTTATTTTTTGAAAACTTTTAAAGGCCGTATTGAACAAATTAAAGACGTGATAACAACAGTCACAACCCGACCCGATATATGTTGAGCTGCTGCATGGTATTGTTAGCAAATGCAAAGTCGGGGATCGTATCCACTAAACTTGCACCTGATTTTAAAGCAATGTTAATGCTAGCTACATTTTGTTCTAAACATCTAAACTCAATGACTTTAGCGCTTGTATTTTTGAGTATGTTTGGCACTCTGGCGATTACTTGACTGATAATACCATTTCCTTGTGTATCACTACCTAACCAGTAACCAAGTTCCGCTATATTCAGCTCAGGACAAATAGACTTAACAGCAAAAACACCACTCAGATTATCTTTAAAATAAATCTTAAAC
The DNA here is from genome assembly GCF_005886635.1 of Pseudoalteromonas sp. S558. NCBI lineage: Bacteria > Pseudomonadati > Pseudomonadota > Gammaproteobacteria > Alteromonadales > Pseudoalteromonadaceae > Pseudoalteromonas > Pseudoalteromonas sp. S558. The sequence continues at coordinate 562 of NZ_PNDU01000448.1, forward strand.
CACCGCGAACCATTAAGCCCGCTGTTTACTCTGTCAGATACATATTTTTTAGCCGACTCAAAATTATTTACATCCTCTACCCAAGGCAAAAACTGCCCTAAACTTGCTCGACTTAAATTAACAACCCTAAAAATATCCGCCGCATCGCTTTCCACTAAAGGGGCTAGTTTAATCTGTTCTGTAATTTGAATATGCAAGTGTTCTTCCTTGTGAGTATTAATTTTATAGTTGTAAGTTTAAAACCAAAGCTCACTATTAAGTAGCCCCAAACTCATTTAACGGCTGAATAACCTTTGAGCTATTAAAAAGATCAAGAAAAAACAGCTATCTGCTTGAACTGAACTTTCTAATGGGTAACCTTGGGAGGTCCTGCATCAGATAATCAAAAATATCGTTTATGGAAGTAGAATGTTTCTATATCCTTGACTAAAAAAATTATTTAAGTAAGGTTGTTTAAAAATTCAAGGAATGATAGGAATGAATATATTAAATAAAGATACTTTTAAACAAAAGCAGCTAAAAACAAGCTGGACATATATTTAGATAAAGAAAAATTATTTAAAGCTATTGATAAGGATATTCAATTATCTGGGGCTGGTGTAATTTATATAGATGAAAACTTTACAGTAGTAACTATCAGAGAATTTCAACCAATTTGCCGCTTAACTCCTATTAAAATTATTTTGAGGGAGCCCCCAAAATTAAGCTCAGCGAAGGAGTTTACTAATGAACTAAAGCACAGCTCAGTAACTCCAAGGGAAAGTAGATTAGTTTCAGAGATCTCAGGTACCTTACTCGCTTGTTCTGGCGCAGTAATCTCATGGCTTGCTTTTGTTGCCTCAGGTGTCGCCACCCCTATTTCTCTAGGAGCTGCTACCGCAATTTCTGTTCTTTCATTTAGCGCAGCATCCGCAACAACGTTGCAATGTGGTAATGGGCTTATGCGTAGTGGAGCTGAAAAATTTGCGCCAGAATTGAATGATTGGCTAGATTCTGAAGACTGGTACGTTAACACAACTAAGGCTTTAGACTATATATCTATAGCGGGGGCTACTGCAGCAAGCGCGGCTGCAATCCGTACGATTAAGTTAGCTAGCATAAATGGAATAAGCTTTAGGGAACTTTTGGCTAATAAAAGCAGGCAAGAGAGAGCACGGATAACCCGAGAAATTATTCGTATGAAAGTGCCTAAGATCTCTAATAAAATGCTAAAAAAAATGGTTAAAAATAAAACTTATCCTAAAAAATTTAACAGCCTTCAGATTAATAATGAGTTACGAACACGTTTACGAGACTCTGTTGCAGCCGCGCTTGCCTTTACAGGAAGTGCATATAATGGAGAAATCAAGGGTATTGCAATTGGTGTATTTGAGAGTCTAGAAAGTGAAGGTTGAAGCGTTGCCAACAAATGACCCAATTTTCAAGTTAAAACATAGCCTAGCCTGTGCTGCGGCGATTGTTGCAAGTGTGTTTAGCTATTCATCATTAGCATTTACTATATTAATAATGTTATGGCCTTACAGCGCCGTAGAAGAGTTGGGGCAGCGGGTAATCGCTTTTTTTGTTGGTATATGTATATGTATATTATTTGGTGTACTTTTATCAATTGGTAAATACTTGGTTCTAAAAATCTATAGCTTGTTAGCTTTTAGCGCTATTGTTGCATCCCTTATTTATATAATCGATATTGTTGCCAAGCAGAAAGGCGGTCTTTCTTTTAACGGCTTAGAACTTTCTGCCTTCTTTATAGTACTTAATTTTATTTTATTACTCTTTTTCCACAGTGGACATTTAAAAGTTAGTGTTAAAGTAATTAAACGGCTTAAAAGACAACATCAGCAGCATTTAGAGTATCTCAAAAAGTAGTTTTTAAAACTGGCTAGTCTAAAACCGAAGGGGCACTCATTAGAAAGTTGCGGTCAAGCAGGCAGCTGTGTTTTCTTGACCTTTTATTCAAAAACCAAGCGTTCTTATTATTTAACCTAAATCTCATTTAAGAAATTGAACTGAATGCCTGTTCCTATATTTAGACCAAGAACGACTGGATAGACAAGGAACGGTATGATTAAATTAGTTGAATTATTTTGCGATGTCGATTATTTTTGCAAAGAATTAAACTAGACAGCCACTCTAATTGTACAAATAATATTGTGTCACTAGGTTTACTTTTTGAGCCAAGCGTTCATCTCTTTTTATATCTTTATTCGAGTGTTACACGTTAAATAAGCCATTATCACTGTTCAACCTAAATTACTCGCATGAAAATGACTAGGTAACCCGCAACAAAATGCTTATGTAGAGCGGTTTAATCGAACGGTTAGGTATGACTGGCTAAGTCATTATATTTACAGTGATATTAGTGAGTTACAAAATAAAGCTACCGATTAGTTATGGACTTATAATAATGAACGCCCTAATATGGGCATAGGTGGCATAACACCCATACAAAAGCTGGAAAAGTTAAACAACGGAAATTCTACAGATAGCCTCCATTAAAAATGGGGGTTACCGAACGATGGGATGGTTTTATG
>NZ_PNDU01000045.1:0-4924 GCF_005886635.1 Pseudoalteromonas sp. S558
GTTCAATCTAGGGGCGATTTAATTGCGGCGCAAGGTTTGTAACCTTTATACTTTATGAAGTACCGCACTAGGGTTAAAATGCTGCCAACAACAATAATAAAGATGTGAATATGCACCAATTTCATCAATTAAGCGCAACAAGCTTACAAGGTAACACTATTAATTTTAATGATTTTGTAGGTAAAGTTGTGCTTATCGTTAATACCGCAAGTGAATGTGGATTTACCTACCAGTATGAGTCATTGCAAGCTTTACATACTAAATATGCCGACCAAGGTTTAATTATTTTAGGATTTCCGTGTAATCAATTTGGTCAACAAGAACCCGGAGATGCTACTCAAATAGAGCAAGGATGTTTGATTAATTATGGGGTCAGTTTTTTAATGGCAGCCAAGGCGGATGTTAATGGTGAACACGCACACCCTGTATTTCGCTATTTAAAGTCGGCTTTGCCAGGTTTTTTAACACGAAAAATTAAATGGAATTTTACTAAATTCTTAATTGCCGCAGATGGTACACCTATTAAGCGCTACGCACCTTTTACTAAACCAGAAAAACTAGAACTCACTATTCAAAGAGCATTAATACAAGCTAAAAGTACACTTTAAAAAGTAATAAAGAGGCGCTAAGCCTCTTTATTGCCAATACGATTGGCACTTGAACATACGAATAACTGAACATTTAAGCGCCCAATGTTAATTGGTATTTATTTATACTAGCGTGATTTAGTCGGTATAATCGCTTAAATCGTCTTCGCCTAGATTTTTACGCAAGCGCTTTTGCTCAAGGTAGTCTTCCAACTTTTTCTTAACCTTTTGCTTGTTCTTATCATGTTGATTACGTCCGAGCATTTCGTACTCGTCTTCAACAAAATCGTCATCTAGCGCATCGTAACTAAATGTCTTACCCACAACCCACTCCATAAAGTGTTTGAGACCAACTAAAGATTTTATTATCGCAATAGTTGATAAAATTAAAATGTTTAACACTAAATCGCGGTGCAAATTAGCGTCAAAATAAAGCCATGTGACTATCGTAAATAATCTTCATGTCAGTAATGTGAATAAATAGCGTTAAATTTCGATTGTGGAAAGTGAGAGTTTTTTATCGTATCGATAAATATTGTTTATAGCTTTATATAACTTAGTGAATTTGACTAAAAAATAGTTTTTTTATAATCAAAGTAAAGCAACTTAAAACCCAAACAAACATTAACTATCTGTTTATTAAAATAAAAAAATAGTGGCACCAAACTTGTTATAAGTTAATAGTCATCAACAATAAAGTAGAGAATGCACATGAAAAAATTACTATTAGTTAGCGCATTAATTTGTACGCCAGCAGCTATGGCTCATAACGACAACGATTCAACTATTTCGTTTAGCAGTGATCAATGCGATGTAGAATTTAAAAACGACGTGCGTATTAAACCAAATGAATTAGAAATTTTTACCGCCAACAATAAAACCATGCAATTTAACTCCAATGGTGACTTAACTGTAAATGGCCAATTTGTGGCACTTAATGACTCGCAACGTGAAGCACTCACTAAATATTCTGATAGTTTACGCACCCAGTTGCCTGAAGTAGCTAACATCGCGCTTGAAGGCGTTAAAATTGCCGGCGTTGCACTAGAAGAAGTAGGTAATGCATTTAATATTGACGGCCTTGATAATATGTCTGCACTTATGGACGACATTAAAATCGAAGTAGAAAACACTTTTTACCAGCAAGGTACATTTGTGATGGGGCAACAAAGCTTTAACCAATTTGGTGAAAATTTTGAGCAACAGTTTGAAGAACAAATGGAGACGGTAGTCGAATCGGCTGTAATGCAATCTATGGGTAGTATTTTAGTCGCTTTAGGCTCTGAGTTACTTGGTTCGGGCGGCGATATGGATGCTTTTGAGCAACGCATGGAAAATATGGGCGCACAAATAGAAGAAAAAGTAGAGTTACATGCAAACGCACTTGAAAAACGCGCTAATTCTTTATGTGATAACTTTGCCGATATTGCAAAACAAGAAGAGAAATTAGTAATGCAAGTGCCAGAACTTAAAGGTTACCAGTTATTTAGCTTTAAAAACTAATACAACCTACGTTATTTAATATCCCTTTGGCAGCACTTAAGTTTACTTAAATGCTGCTTTTTTGTGTTCTACAATATTACTTTTTAGCTAGTAAGGTAAGCTTGCCCAGCGTAACTATCGCTTGTTCAATTTGCTCACCCCATTGCACACCATAGCTTAATCTGATGCAGCTTTTATATTTATTCGAGGCCGAAAAAATAAGCCCTGGTGTAATACTAATACCCACTTCTAACGCAAGTAAAAATAATTTTTGACTATCGTACTCGCCCCCTAAATCGAGCCACATAACGCAGCCTCCCTGTGGATTGCTTATACGCGTATTTTGCGGCATGACTTGTTGTAAACACCACCGCATACGCTCTTTGTTGTCGCGCAGGCGTTGCCTAAGTACTTTTAAGTTTCGGTCGTACTCCCCGCTGGCAACAAATTCTGATAGGGTCCATTGATTTATTAATGAAGCAGAGCAGCTTAATGCTCTTTTATATCGCCGTGCTTGTGTTGCAAATTTACCAGCAATTAGCCAACCAACACGATAGCTTGGCGCTGCCGTTTTAGAAAAAGATGAGCAACTGATCACTAATCCTTTTTTGGAGTAAGCTAATGCAGGTGTGCCTCGCTTTGCCGTGAAATATAAATCACCATATACATCATCTTCTATCAGCACTACGTTTTGGCTTTCTAGTAACTCCACCAACTGCTGCCTGTTTGTATCTGGCATAAAGCTGCCTACAGGGTTACTAATTGCTGTCGAGAATAAACACGCTTTAATATTATGCTCATTTAAAGCGCGTTCCAAATCGCTTAACCAAATGCCATTATCTGGGCACAGTGGTATTTCGAGCGCTTTAAGGCCTAAGCTTTCGATTAGCTCTATGATCCCATGATAACAGGGCGTTTCTATGGCCACTATATCACCTGGCTGTGTCACGCACTTTAGCGCGATAGCCATGGCTTCTTGCGCGCCATTGGTGATCACTAGCTCGTCCATATTAACGCCAATACCAAAATCTAAATAGCGATACACCAGCTGTTTTTTCAGCGGTACAAAGCCATCTGTTGGCCCATAGTTTATGGCCTTACTTCCAGCAAGAGTCATTACTCTGCGCATATTTCTGGCAAGTGCTTTATCAGTGGGCGCAGCTGCAATTGGATTAGCAATGCCAAAAGGGACTACGTTGGCCTGATGAATCGCACTGTAGACCTGTTCTATTAATGCTTGTTTATTTACAACGACTGGTTCGCGACTTAATTTAACCCGTTTAGGTAGGTTGTGCGCCATAGTGACTACTTTCAAAAAGTATCCAGACTTTTCACGCGCCGCTATTAGCCCCTGATCTTCAAGTACTTGGTACGCCTGCTTTACTGTAGGGATACTTATATTTAAGTTGTCTGCCATTTTACGTAGCGATGGAAGTTTTTCGCCTGGGAGTAAAACTTGCTGAGCACTCATATCTCTAATCAACTGAATAACTTGCTGATATAAAAACTCGTGCCCTTGGCTATTTTTTTGTCTTATCATCACGCACCAAATCTGTATAGGTTGCATTTATACTTTTCTGTTTATGGTAAGTATACAGATAGGTCTTAAAATAGCCATTCAATTGAGCTTTGGAGATCATCCATGAAAAGTGCAGCGCTATACATTACTACCGTTCTAATTTGGGGTTCTACTTGGTTAGCCATTGAGTTTCAGTTAGGTGATATTGCGGTAGAGTTGTCGTTATTTTATCGCTTTGCTATTGCAGCACTTTTAATGTGGTTATATGTCGCGTACAAAAAACCCATTATGCGTTTTTCATTAGTGGATCATGGTTTTTTCGCTTTATTAGCTATTTGCAACTTTGGCTTAAATTACTTACTACTGTACTGGGCACAAAATTACCTCTCATCAGCAATGACCTCTATCGCTTTTTCAATGCTACTCGTTATGAACATAGTTAACACTCGATTATTTTTTGGTAAACCAATTTCAAAACGAATTTATACTGGTGCTGTATTGGCTGTTTTAGGCATTACATGCTTATTTTGGCCACAACTACAGCAGTTCGACTTGAGTAACGGTGCGTTGGTCGGGTTACTACTTGCTCTTGGTGGCACCTTTGTGGCTTCATTAGGAAATATGGTAAGCGTGCGCAATTCTCAAAAACAAATTGGTGTATTGCAAGGCAATGCATGGGGCATGTTATATAGCGCTATTGGATTAGCTTTATATGTATTAATAAATGACGTGCAATTTAGTTTAAACGCACTGACTAGTTACTGGTTGTCATTACTTTATTTATCGGTATTTGGCACCGTAATCGCTTTTGGCTGTTACTTTGCCCTACTAAGAAATATAGGTCCTGAAAAAGCCAGCTACGTTATTGTTTTATTTCCATTGGTTGCTGTCACACTTAGTAGCTTTTTTGAGGGCTTTGAATGGCATGCAAATGCATTTGCAGGATTTAGCTTAGCACTACTGGGCAATGCCATTGTACTTACCCCTACAAAACGAATTAATACCTTTTTAGCAAATAGATCCATTGCTAAAGCAGGTTCCGTCCCCAGTTAGACGCGTAATTAACGCAACTAACGCAAAAGCGCCTACTTTATAGTAGGCGCTTTTTTATTAACTGATAAAGTGGATATTTCGAATCATCAATTTAGCTAAAACGTATTTAACCTGAACTCTGGTTAAGATATTTACTAATATATTGAATCATAATGATATTTAAATTTATTTTTCTCTAGCCAGAGATTTTCAGTGAAAACAAGGCGAATTTACGCGTCAATAGCTGGCCTATTGCAAGTAAATTCAACATAGTTAGCGCTGAAAATAGCTGCTCGAGATAGAT
>NZ_PNDU01000449.1:0-663 GCF_005886635.1 Pseudoalteromonas sp. S558
AATAGCGACTAACTATGCCAAGACTAATGTTAACAGATGAACGTTGGGAAATCCTGTACAAAGCAATGTTAAGTTCAGGGAGAATTTATGATAAGCTTGCACATCGAATAACGATGGAAGGAATACTCTATCGGATGCGAACAGGTTTGCCATGGCGTGATTTGCCAAAAGAATTTGGATGCTGGAGCAAGGTATTTCGACGATTCAACCTATGGTCAAGTAAAGGGGTTTTATCATGCTTTCAACACATTAGTGGATTCTGAAGACGTCGAATGGCTCTTTATAGATGGGAGTATTATCAGTGCTCATCAACATGGAACGGGGGCAGCTTCTTCAGCGACCGAAGATATAGGGAAAAGCCGAGGAGGCAACTCAACCAAGATCCATTTAGCGGTAGATAGCGGCGGCTTACCTGTTTACTTTGAGCTTTCACAAGGACAAGTAAACGATATCGTTCATGCAAAAAGTTTGGTAGAAAACTCGCCGAAAGCTGAACATGTTGTCGCAGATAAGGGTTACGATAGCGACACTTTTCGTGAGGAAGTAGAAAAAATGAGAGCAGATTCAACAATTCCAAGAAGAAAACACCAGAAGAAAGGGAATGAGGATGTTGATTGGTGCTTATATAGATACAGGCATTTGGTTGAAAATGCATTTGGTAGA
>NZ_PNDU01000450.1:0-5039 GCF_005886635.1 Pseudoalteromonas sp. S558
CGTCATTTTTTCACCCAAATTTGTATGCTTATTAGCATAACATTTCTTTCTTAATGGGTGGCCAAAATCACTGTACCACTACAAAGCAACTATATTACCAACGGGCTTCGAATCTTCTAAACTTCCTATTCTCACTTCAAAATTTTCATTATCAAAACTATCTATGAAAATATGACTTCCTTCTTGTTCATCATAAAATGATGCGAAGTTGTCTGTAATTGTCATATCAAATTTCATGGTTTCTTCCTTGTAAACTAAAGATAAAGTTTGCTAATAACCCGAGTTCTGGATAGTAAATATATCTCAAGCAGCTAGTTTCCACACTACAAACGCAACAGCAAAGCCCACTAAGTACACTAAACCTAACCAACTTAAACTGCGCAATAACACGCTGTGTTTAATATCAGGCTCTGATCGCACTAGGCTAAAGTTGAGCCATGCAAATACAGGCGTTGTAACAAATGAAAGCGTCATTGCAAAGGTAAGCATGGGGCCAAGGGCTGATTTAAAAAATAAAATAACCGCCATGCCGGCAAGTGCTTGTAGTATTAACCAAATATTTAGACTGTGTTTTGATTGCCCAAAACCAAGTAGTTTATGAGACTCGTTAAGCGTGCGGGCGTAGCCATCAAGCACGGTGAGTGTGGTGCCAAACATGCATAAAAAAGCGATTGCTGATACAAGCGGCCTTGCCCACTCGCCTATTGTTAATGCGTACATATCAATAAGCTGCTTGGCAAACGCGACACCGCCGAGTTCTATACTACTGGTTTGCCCATACTGCACTAATACACCTAAGCTAAAAAATACCAAGGCTAAGCCAGCTGTAAGCCAGTAACCTACGTTAAAATCGAACAAGCCTTGGCTTTTAGAAACTGTTTGCTGCGCTTGTTTTTCTTTTAGCCATAAAGAGCTAAGAGCTGATATTTCGATAGGTGCTGGCATCCAGCCCATTAAAGCCACCATAAAGCTAAGCATGGCAAGTTCATATGGTGAAGGCCCTACATAGTCAGCAGGCGCCATTGGGCCGTTACTAAATGCAATGGCAAGGGCAATCAAAGTAGCGAGCGTAAGCAGCCCCATAATGCCTTTGGCAACGTTATCTAGCGCTTTAAATTGTCCAAGTAGCAATATAACTAAACATACACCCAGCAGCATCCAACAAAGTAAGGTTACTTCAATAACCACAGGTAAGGCGTAATGCAGTAAGCTTGCGGTAAGCAGTAATACGCCTGCTGTATTGACAACAGCGGCAACAATATTTAAACCAATAAAGCTGTAAAAGTAAAACGGACCTTTGTTTTTGTAACCCTCTACTAAGCTATGCTTGGTGGCAAGCGTGTATTCCATACCAAAACGAAAAAACGGATATTTTAAAACATTAACAACAAGTATTAGCCAAAATAATTGCCAGCCAAATATTGCTCCCGCTTGCGTAGAGGCAACTAAGTGAGATCCGCCGATAGCGGCCGTTGCCATAAGTATTCCTGGCCCAAGCGCGTTTAGCCGTGATTTCCATTTCGATACTGTTTGCTTCATTTACTGCTCAAAAATTGTCTGTGTGACCCCCTAACTTACAGAAATTACAGACAATAAAAAAGAGCCGTCAGGCTCTTTTTTATAGTGCTTTGTGATTGCTTTTATTTAAGATCCATCTCTTGGATGATCTCGTGTGCAATCTCTGGCGTTGTACTTATAGGCTTTTCGTGTAGATTTGCTTTTATTTGCCCTTTACGATGCTTTAGTGCCGCATCGAGTTTTTTAGCTGCGCTTGCAATAGCTGGGTACATAACTTCGTTTTCCCCTTTTACCGATATACGCGCACCTTCGTAATTAGTGCTAATTTCTGCTTGGATTTTATGATGCTCTTTAGACAAAATAATCTCGAGTGCAATAAGCGATGGGAAATGGCTCTCGATTTTAGAAAATTTTTCGTTGATGTGCTCTCTAATAGAGTCAGTAACTTCAACATGGTGACCAGAAAGATTAATTTTCATAGGGTATCCTTTTATTTGTTACCTCATAAATAGTATTGGGGGCTATTTAGATTAACACAAGGAAAAAAGAGAGATATTTGAGGTTTATTTGCGGCTTTTGGTGATTTAAATCATGCGTTGTGCAAAGTTTATGCAAAGCCCATTGTACATGGGCTTTCAGACGTCTACTTAACTTAAACTAAGATTGGTTAATCTGTGTACGAACAACAGTAGTCAGCAAAATCAGATACTTTTACTTTAAAGCTTACATTTGCATCAACATTAAACGATTCACCCGCGTTAAATGTTTTCCACTCACTTGCACCTGGTAATAAAATATCCCATTGGCCAGCTAAAAGCTCCATGCATTCTTTTTGGTTTGTATCAAAAACAAACTCACCTGGTTGCATAAAGCCTAACGTTTTCGCTTCGCCATCACCTAAAATAACGGTACGGCTCGATACTTTTCCGTCAAAATATACATTGGCTTTTTTTACTACACTTACGTTATCGAACTTTGGCATTTTTAGCTCCTGCTAATTTTTATATTTAATTGCGGTCACATTGCCTGATACATAATGAGCTTGCAAGGAAGTGGAGCTAAAAAAATTAAGTCAAAATATCATAACGGCAAACAACAACTTATTTTTATTGAATATTAGCTTTTAGAGGATATGTTAAATAATTAGAAGCTACGCTTCTCACGTGAGCAAGCTCTACGTCTACAAATAACGCTCCTTAACTTTGGGAACAACTACTTGTAGGTGCGCATATTTCTGGCTTTTAAAAGTAACTCTTTTATTAAAGACGGGCTTTGAGAAAGTTAAAAAACCTGCGAGTTATCTGTTATTAAATTATCATGGTCCGAGGGTAACTCAGTAAGCTTTATTGATTCCATAATCCGCTGTTGTGACTCAAGTGCATGCTTAGCCCATTTTTTATGTTTATCAGAGCGATCAATGCGATGGTTAAATTCAACCTCTAAAAAAGCATGCTCACTTAATGGTAAACAGTAAAAATCTTGGCGAGAAAGGACATTATCTCTGCACTCTTTGTAAAACACCCACAGGCGATTATTAATAATTATCTCTTTAGCCGCTGGTAAGGGCGGTTGACCATGTAGTTTGATGTATTCCTCAATTTCTTCCTCTATTTCAGCTTCAGTCCACGCCACTGAACTTTTACTCTTTTGTAATTTGATTTTTTCAGTTATTTCTGTATTTTTCCCATCTGTACGCCAATGAAATTTATCATATGATTCAATAACAAAATGTTTTAATTGTGCGATATCCAGTACATTTATTTCTAAAACTTGCTTAATTCTCAATTGGCAACTGATCATGCCATACTCACCACTTGGCAAATAACTTATTGGTGGCAAGTACATCCAGTTTTTAGTGAGCATATGTACATATACGTGCTGTAAATAACCTTGCTTATGCTGATTAAACCAAGCAGTTGAATTAAAAGGAAATGAGACATCAATCGTAGAAGGTACAGCAGTAACATTACTGCTAGGCATATCAAGGGTTAACAGTTTGTTTTCTAAAATAAGGCGATAGTGGATGCAATTTTCAAAACGGGGCCCACCTACAAAGCCACGGTAAAAAGCCTTGGCTAATTTGATCATAATCGCTTATCCGTAGGTGGTAGGGTTTTAATAAAGTTTTTTACAATATCGGCCTTTTCATTATTTCCTAGCATTTCTAGCTGAGCTGCATAGGTGACTAAGCCTAAAAACGGTAAAGTGTGTGGGCTTTCGCCAACAGAGCCACCTGTAACAAGACCTTTAAATTTCATCGAACGCACTAAACTACTGGGTGATATTTTACTGCGGTCAGCTAAGTTAGGTACAAAATCATAAGGGTTGTTACGCACTGCGATTACTTTTACACCCATGCTGTGGGCAATGCGTTTTAAACGCTCGACATTTGAGCCTGAGCCATGCACAGCAAGTTGTTGGCCTATAAGAGGCTTACCGTAATAAATACGATAGTGCTCCAGCGCCGCGCAAAAAATTATCGCGCCTTGGCTGTGCGCTAGCCATTTTACCTGTTTACCCTGTTGGCTATTTTGTGCCAGTACAGCCGCTAAATGCTGGGCATTATGGGATTTAGTACTTGAGCGTTTATCAAACGCGCACTCAATTAAGTCAAGCGTTGTATAATCGGTGGGGTTATGAAATAACGTATAAGCTTTTATACCGTCGCTCTCATAGGCTCTATCAAGGTGAGTGCCCATCAACCACGTGGCTTTGGTAAGCTCATTTTGCATACCATTGACCGCCGCATGCTGCGTTTTTATTTGTGTGGTTGGAGTTGGAACTGGCTCCCAAGCACCTTGTACTTTCTTTATTTCGTCACTGTTCATTGCTTTGTCGTAAGTTTCGCTGCTACGCCTTTTTACTTCATAAAGCATAGTACGCTCTGCAGCAAAGTTATTTTTAGCTCCCTCCAATTGCTTATCAAATAATATATCAGTTATGGATATATGATTTGCTTCTAAGCTGTAACGTATTAAAAAATGATAATTACGAAATGGGTACTTTGTTCGCCATATACGGCGCAGCGGGTTACGGCTATGCTTTATTGAATTATTAGCATTAGGATTAGGATTAGGATTAGGATTAGCGCATATTTTAATGATATCGGCGCACACCATTTTTAAATCATAGTCATTAAGTTGCGATAGCATAGCAAGTGCTTGGCAGGTAAATTTAGCTTTCTTGAATGGAAAATTAACAGGGAGCTTAACACCAAAATCTCGATAGCTAAGCGCGTCGAGTGGGATAACAGAATGTGCATTGATAGTTTTATTGAGTTTAGACCAGACATATTTCTTCCTTGTAAATGAGTCTGAGTTAAAATATTACGTTAAATTATTTGTTAGAGCAAAAGTTTTTAACGCAGTATTATAATGTTGAATTGCACCTTATTTGGCTCCATTGTAGGTCGTCATTTATGGCGTCATATTTTTGATTTACCTTTAATACCAACCTGCATAAATCTTTGATCAATTTAACGAATTAAATTGCACTATTACGTCGTTAAAATTTTTTTATTT
>NZ_PNDU01000451.1:0-387 GCF_005886635.1 Pseudoalteromonas sp. S558
ATACTTATATAGTGATTAGTTAATAAACTTCATCGTTAAGAAAGTGGTCGGCGATGCAGGATTTGAACCTGCGACCCCTTGGACCCAAACCAAGTGCGCTACCAAACTGCGCTAATCGCCGATATTCTTTTGTAAATGGGGTGACTGATGGGGCTCGAACCCACGACAACCGGAATCACAATCCGGGGCTCTACCAACTGAGCTACAATCACCGCTATATTTACATGTTTTCAAATGGTGCACCCAGAAGGATTCGAACCTTCGACCCACGCCTTAGAAGGGCGTTGCTCTATCCAGCTGAGCTATGGGCGCATCGAAAACTTCATAGTTTACCAATAAGCTATTCGATTATAATTGTATTATAAAAAAATGGTCGGCGATGCAGGA
>NZ_PNDU01000452.1:0-350 GCF_005886635.1 Pseudoalteromonas sp. S558
GCATAAATAGAAGTGACTAATAATTAAGAGCGACCACTTTTAAAAAAAACTAAACTTTATTTACTCTATTTTTGTAATTCAACTAAAAGAAATAAGATTAGTTTGCAGCTTGGTCGTGACGCTCAATTAATTTAGAGTCACACAAACAAAAACAGCGATGCCAATGGCATCGCTGTTTACAACTCATTCATTAATTTACTAAATAGTTAATTAACGAAGTAACGAGCCAATCATTTGTGTTGTGGTGTTTGCTGTACTAAGCACAGAAATACCTGAGGTCATTAGTAACTGGTGCTTTGTCATATTAGCCGTTTCCTCCGCTAAGTCAGCAAGCATTAGCGTAGAAGACG
>NZ_PNDU01000453.1:0-315 GCF_005886635.1 Pseudoalteromonas sp. S558
AAGCTTTTCGTTCTCAGGTTGAATGTCTCAATATTAATTCCTATTAATATGTATGATATATCGTTAACTAAAAAATTAATATTGTATTATTTTGTCAAGTGAACCTCACTTGATGCTTATCTTTTTTACGTGATAGTAAATTTAAAACATCGCTTCATGACAACAACGCTTTTTAATGTCATCTTTATTCATACTCAATCCACGTTGATTCGCGCTACATGCTGTGGGTAATGGATAAAGTAGATAATGCACAAAACTTATTAGACGAAATGAAAATAGTAAAATAAGTAATTAGTGAGATAAGAAAAGAGGCGC
>NZ_PNDU01000454.1:0-7954 GCF_005886635.1 Pseudoalteromonas sp. S558
TTCTTATCGCTATAATAGTTCACTAATTTAATGCAATTGGTATAATTTTAATGATAGAGGTGCTTAAAGCGCCTTTTTTATTGCCAAAATTTAGCTCAGGTTAAATAAGGAATGAGGATGACTTTAAAAGCAATATTATTTGATATGGACGGCACATTAGTCGATTCAGAAAGTATGCACTTTGTATGTTGGAGTAAATTACTTAAGCCTTATGGCGTTAGTTATACAGAAGATGATTTTTGTCAGCGTTTTTCAGGTCGTCCGACTTTAGAGGCCGCAATTGAAATTAAACAAGAGCATAACTTATCAGTAACCGCACAATTTTTAGCAGATGAAAAATACCGCTTGTTTGGTGAATATGTAATAACACATTTACCAGCGCTTATGCCATTTACTGAGCAAACCTTAAAGGCGGTAAAAAATAGTGGACTTAAAATGGCGTTAGTGACAGGCAGTGCTAAAAGTGAGGCCATACCAATACTCAAAGGTTTAGGCTTTTATGAATTATTTGACACGGTTGTGACAAAAGATGATGTAGTGAATCCAAAGCCAGCAGGGGATCCTTACACTCTCGCGCTTAAGCAGATAAATATACAGGCAGGCAATGCAATTGCTGTTGAGGATACATTCACCGGCGTTACGGCGGCCAACAATGCCTCTTTACGTGTTGTCGCTATTGCTAATAAACATACTCAAAGCCATGACTTTAGTCATTCTACATACTGTATGAATAACTTAGGTGAGTTTTGGCAATGGGTGCAATCTCAACTATAGTTTAAGCCAACTTTTCTAGCTTGGATGCGCCAATAATGACGATTAAATACATGCTTTTAATTATAGCTGTACTTTTTACGCAATGTATAAGTGCAGCACAACCGTCTGTTTTATTAGCTAAAGTATACGACGAAACTAAGCATTACGAGGTCAGTCAGTATTTAGTCAGTGAAAAGTTTGATGGCGTAAGAGCCATATGGACTGGCACTGAGTTTGTTACTCGTAAAGGTAATATTATAAATGCGCCGAGTTGGTTTACAGCCCCTTTACCAAATATATGGCTTGATGGGGAGCTTTGGGTGGAGCGCGAAAACTTCGCACTGGTGAGCGGCATCGTAAGAACAAAAAAACCTAATAACCATGATTGGCAAACAATTACTTATAAAGTATTTGATATGCCTGATGCAGCTTTGCCTTTTAGTATTCGCTACCAAAATTATAGTAAGCTTATTACTCGTTTAAACGCCCCTCATATTGATGCAGTCGAGCAATTCCGCTTTGCTAATAATGAACAGCTCACCAAGTACTTCAAACAAACCACTCAACAAGGCGGCGAGGGTGTAATGCTTCATTTAGCCTCTGCTAAACATAGTTCAGGGCGCAGTAATACATTATTAAAGTTAAAGCCTTATTTGGATGCTGAAGCGGTGGTGATTGCACATCTACCAGGTAAAGGTAAGTATCAAGGCATGCTAGGTGCATTAAGGGTAAAAACAGCACAAGGGCAGGTGTTTTCTATAGGTACTGGGTTTAGTGATGCTGAGCGCTCCATTCCGCCCGAGATTGGCAGCACTGTAACGTATCGGTTTCATGGCTTAACAAAAAATGGTTTACCGCGGTTTGCCAGTTTTTTACGAGTAAGAGATAGTTTATAGCGTTTATAATTTTCACAAAGTGTGCTAAATTGCGCGGCCTTTTTGGTAATGTGTGGTGAAGTATGTTTGTAGGTTTTGATTACGGTAGTTCTAATTGTGCTATGGGTGTAATGAACGAAGGTAATGTTCAATTGGTACCGCTAGAGCAAGGGAAGCATTACTTACCGTCTACACTTTACACTCATCACAGTGCGCTGGTGGTTGATTTTGTTGCTAAGCATTTACATGGCACGGCTCATGAACACGACTTTATATCGCAACGCCAAGCCCTTTTAAATACCTTACCTCGTATTAAGTCAGATCTTGATTTACATCCCTCAGATGACACCCTATTTATTGGTCGTGAAGCGATCAGCGAGTACGTGCAGTTTCCTGAAGAAGGCTATTTTGTTAAATCCCCTAAATCATTCTTTGGTGCAACAGGTTTAAAACAAGGTCAAATTAACTTTTTTGAAGACATTGCTACGGCAATGATCTTAAAAATTAAGCAGCGCGCTGAGCACTCTTTAGGCAAAATGCTGACACAAACAGTGATTGGTCGCCCGGTAAATTTTCAGGCCGTTGGTGGTGAGCAATCAAATCAACAAGCCGTGGGTATTTTAGAGCGTGCGGCCAAACGTGCTGGTTTTAAAGATGTTGCCTTTTTATATGAGCCACTTGCCGCAGGTATCGATTATGAAAGTGATTTGACACACGATCAAAAGGTACTTGTTATAGATATTGGCGGGGGCACAAGTGACTGTTCATTTGTACAAATGGGGCCAAGCTTTAGGGGCAACAGTGAACGTGATGCTGATTTTTTAGCGCACAGTGGTAAACGTGTTGGTGGAAATGATTTAGATATTGCATTGAGTTACCACGGCTTAATGCCATTGCTGGGGTTAGGTAGTACGTTTAAATCGGGATTACCATTACCAAATCAGGCATTTTGGCAAGCGTGTAAAATTAATGACGTAAACCTACAAAGCCAATTCTATAGCGAAAGCCATACCCGTGAGTTAAATGCACAATTACGTGACGTAAGTGCACCAGAGCTTTATAAACGTTTAATGCATTTACAGCAAAATAAACAAGGTCATCAGCTAGTACAGCAAGGTGAGGCTGCAAAAATAGCCCTTTCATCAGCAAGCGAATTTAACTGTGATTTAAGTTTTTTAGATAAAGATCTTTATAAAAATCTATCAGTGCACGATCTATCTGTTGCGGTAGAGAGTAGCATTAGTCAAATTGTGACGCTTGCTAAACAAGCCATCAGTGACGCTGCAACTATCCCAGACGTTATTTATTTAACAGGTGGTAGTGCACAGTCACCTTTAATTAAAGCCGCGTTGAGCGAGCATTTAGGTGATATAAAAATGGTTAATGGAGATCACTTTGGTAGTGTAACTGCTGGCCTAACTAAATGGGCCAGCATGCTCTATAAATAACTTGGATGATACCCAGGTTTAAATATCTATTTGTCGGGTTGCGAGGTATTTTTCGTAATCTGGCAAAGTACGTTCAAGCTCAACGTCCATAAGCGGTGAGCTTAATAGCATATCAGCACTGACCTCATTACACGCCACGGGTATATTCCAAACAGCCGCTAAACGCAGCAATGCCTTAACATCAGGATCGTGAGGTTGCGATGCTAATGGATCCCAAAAAAATATCAAAACATGTATTTCATGTTCTGCTATTTTTGCTCCTAATTGTTGATCGCCACCCATTGGGCCACTTAAAAGTTGAATTACATCAAGACCAGTGGTTTTTTGGATTAAATGCCCCGTCGTACCGGTGCCATACAAAGTGTGCTTGCTTAGTATGCTTTTGTGTTTTTCACACCATACTTTTAATGCTGCTTTTTTACCGTCGTGGGCAACTAACGCGATATTTTTTTGCGCGGGAAGAGACTGTCTTTTTTGTTCCATGTTGATTCTTTTTTTAGTTAACCAAAGTGCAGGTTAGTTAAAATAATAGATTGATAGCAAGGGCGATGAACACTAAGCCGGTGATCCTATCAATCCAAAGTTGGCTATTGGGATTACTTCTAAAAAATTGTGCTATTTTATCGCCAAAATAAATATACGTACAGTCAATCGGAAAAGCAAAAATAGGGTAGAGCAAGCCAAAAAAAGCCAGTTGGAAAGTAGCAGATGAAAGTGTGGGATCTACAAATTGCGGAATAAACGCAATAAAAAACAATGCAACTTTAGGATTTAATACTTCAGTCATCATGGCTTGGAACATCACATTACTTTTTTTGTTGGTACTCACGTGGGGTTTATCACATTGCTCATTATGAGCTGCTGGCTGACGCTTGTGCAATGTGCCTTTAATCATCATAAGCCCTAAATAGCACAGATATGCAGCTCCTGCATATTGTACTGTTGCATACGCTGTAGCGGATGCTTTTAGTAGTGCGCTTAAACCAACTACCGCTAAAAAAGTATGTACTACACCGCCTAAAGCAAAACCAAAGGCACTTTGCATGCCTGCACTGCGCCCGTTAGCAAATGTTTGCGCCATTAAAAAAGCATTGGATGGACCCGGTGCAACCGCCATTAAAAAGCTAGCCAATAAAAACGAGAGTAAAAAGTCAGGGTTGATCATCATGCGCTTTTAGCCGGATGTAAAGTATGGGCTTTTTTAGTCATTAAAATAAACCAAAGTGGCACCAATAATAAAAGGTGAAAAGCAATTAACCAAGGTGTACTTAGCCCTAAAAATTGAGTTAAAACGACAAGTATACTGGCCCCGCTCATTTGCATTGCCCCCAGTAATGCTGAGGCTGTACCTGCTTGTTTAGGAAAGCTAGATAGAGCCATACCTGCTGCAGAGCCTAAACTTAACGCAAACCCTAATGCTGCAATTAAAATAGGTAGCATAAGTGCAAACGCCGTTTCTATACTGCTAAGGGCAAGCATTAATAAACCTGAAAAAACCAACAAACTTACACCGAGTCGCAAAGCTTGCTGGCTATTTCGTTTAATGTACGTTGGTAATATAAAGCTCGCGACAATACTTATTACAGCATTTAACGTAAACCAAAAGGTAAAATCAGCTACCGTGCCACCTAAATGGGTAATGATCCAGCCAGGCGCGAGTGTGACATAAACCAAAATAGCCGACATCGCGACCATACAAATTAGACTATTAAATAAAAATACCGGTGTTTTAATAATTGGGGTAAAGCGACGTAAATCTAAAATATGGCCTTGATAATGGCTATCGGCTGGGCGTGTTTCTCTAAAAAAGAATAGCGTGACAATAAGACCGACAATAGCAAAAACGGTTAAAAACATAAAATTCATACGCCAACCAAACTGTACGGTCAGCCATGCACCTAAAATAGGCGCCATTGCAGGAATAAAACACACAATCCCATTTAGATAGGTGATCATCTGCCCGCTGCGTTCTGGACCATATTTATCGCGTACTATCGCAAATGCGACAACAAAGGTGGCACACGCTCCTAAACCTTGAAAGGCGCGTGCAATCATCAATACATCAAAAGAAGGCGAGTAGTAAGCGAGCAATGCCGAACTTGCGTATAAACTAACTCCAACAATAGCCACAGGTTTTCGACCAAATCTATCCGCCAGCGGTCCCGCAATTAATTGACCTAAACCAACAGTTAACATAAAAATAGCAACGGTTTGTTGTACTTGTTGCTCTGTAACTGCAAATTGCTCTGCAATAGTAGGAAAGGCGGGTAAGTAAATATCGATTGCCATAGGGCAAAATATAACGAGTAACGCTAAGATAAGTAACAAAGTCGTATTTGGTTTTGCGGGCTGTGTTTGCATTGAGTCTCCTTTTGCCGAGTATTTTAGGTGGGCGCCCATAAAAAAGAAAGGGCTTATGACCCCTGTAGATGCTATCCGCTCTATTTTTTATTTACATTAAGCTAAAAGGCAAAGTAAATGCACTTTTTTAAACTGGTCTGATGTGTTAATTTGAAAAAAGTAACCGTTGATGGAAAATAATAATGAGTAATAAATCCGCACTTGTAAAAACGTGGCTTAGGTTTAAGCGTTTACCTTTTGGTAATTGGCTTTTTACTAAAGCTGTTTGTTTTAAAGCGCCTTACTTTGGCTCTATGAAACCTTATGTACTCGATTTACGAGAAGGGCATTGTAGCGCAGTGGTTAAAAACCGTCGTAGTGTTCATAATCACATTGGAACTATTCATGCTATTGCCCAGTGTAACTTAGCTGAGTTGTGTGCTGGCGTTATGGTGGATGCCACTGTGCCAGTTAAAACACATCGCTGGATCCCTAAAGGTATGACGGTTCAGTATTTAGCTAAAGTGGATACAGATGTGACAGCAATTGCTGAAATTGATTTACCGCATAAATGGGTTGATAAAGAAGACTTAGTGGTGCCTGTAAAACTTTATAATACCCGCAATGAGCTTGTTTTCACTGCAGATATTACAATGTACATTACTGAGAAAAAATAACTTAAATTTTATCAGTAGCTTGTTTATTTACAAATGACAAGCTGCTGCTATCTTCCTCTAATAATATTTTGGCTTCACTTGCTGGTTTTAGCTTATCACTAATAAGCTCAACCTCTTCTTTTTCGAAGCGTTGTTTTAAACTGCCTTCAATAATAGCCCCAGCATCAATACTCAATGTATCGTGAAATACATCGCCATGCACATGCGCACTTTCTTGAATTTTCACCTCACTCGCATTGAGAGTGCCAATAATTTTACCTTTAACGACAACACTTTTAGCTTCAACTACACCTTCGACAATACCGGTAGAGCCTATAACTAAATGCTCAGCTTTAATATCGCCATCAATGCGGCCATCTAACTGTACTTCGCCTTGGCTGATTAATGTGCCCGTCATACGTACATCTTCAGAAATAATTGAAGGAGTATGAGATACTCTTTTTAAAGATGAATTATCTACTTTCTGCTTTTTTTTACTGAACACTAGAAAACGCCTTTGTTATTTTTAGAGGATTGACTTGTTTGCCATTAAGTAACACTTCGTAGTGTAAATGAGTGCCAGTACTTCGTCCTGTACTGCCCATTAAACCAATAACATCATTTTTAGAAATTGTTTGATCTTTTTTCACATTAATTTTATTTAAGTGGCCAAAACGTGTTACTAAGCCATTTTTATGTTTAAGCTCTATAAAGTTACCATAACCGCCATTACGGCCAGCTCTAAGTACGACGGCGTCTGCTGGAGCAAATATTTCTGTTTTGTGCCAACCTGCAAAATCCACCCCTTTGTGAAACGCATGACGACTGTTCATAGGATCGTTACGAAGACCAAAACCGCTTGAGATATAATACTTTTTAGCAGGTAATGGAAGCGTGTTTGGCAACTCAGTTAAAAAGCTTTCTAAGTTATTTAATAATAATAATTTGTCTACAACCGCTAGAAAGTGCTTAGGTATTTTAGTTTCGTCAAATGTGTCAAAAGGACCACCTTGTGCAACTGTTTGATCGCCTAACGCTAAACGCTTTTCAAGCACTGATTCAAGACCAGCGCCTTTTAACATTGCTACAATAGCTTTACGTCGAATGCTTATTTGCTCATCGAGTTGACTAAAGCTATTTTCGTATTGCAGGTTTAAATGTGCTGTTCGCTGCGCAAAGTCAACCGTTGTATTTAATTTGAGCGCAGCGTTTTCTTGTGCGTTATCATCTATTAACGGCTCATGAAATTCGTTTTCATTTTCGTTGATTGGTAATTTTAGATCGGTATCAAGTTTTATGGACTCTTTACTAATAGAGGCCGGCAACGATTCGATCATATTTTGTAGCAGCGCCTGTTTTTGCTCTAGCACTTCAAGTTGTTCTAGTTGCTTTATGTAAAGTGCGTGTTGATCACTCGTTTTTTTCTTCCAAAGAGTTTGCTTATCTTGTTGGCTTTGCTCAATATTTGAGATCTGATTTGTTTGCGAATAAACACGAAAACTAGAAATACTCATCCATGTGACAGTTCCTAAAATAAGCAATACAGCAAAAAATTGAAGCCAAGGTGCTAAAAGAACATGCTTAACTTCGCCATTTTGACGAATAAGCAGCTGACGAGCTGGGAAAAATTTATGATAAAAAGATTTTATAAATACTAACATGGCATATAAACACTGGCTATTAACCGAATTAAGATATCAATCTGAGCCTAAAAAGCCAGAAATAAATTGTAACCACTCAAAAATTAATAAAAAAGGGCTGCTTTTATTCAGCAGCCCATTTATAACTCATTGTGTTTTTTATACTATTTAACCTGAACTCAACGCAGTTAGCGCTGAAAATAGCTGCTCGAGATAGATTTATTATCCAGAATTCAGGTTAT
>NZ_PNDU01000455.1:0-646 GCF_005886635.1 Pseudoalteromonas sp. S558
AAATTTTATTGACCACTACAGTGGGACACCAATCAACTATGGGGTCCCGGATGGTCTGCTGCACTAATCGCTATGGATGGAAATTCATCGGAGGGTGGTAGCTATCATTATGTCGTTAAGACAGGTGTGACCTCTTAGTATAACTTAATCGGGTAGCCGGAGGTCTCTAACCTCCAGTTCCCACACCTCCAGTTCCCACACCCATCATGCGGGTCCGCAATGGACGGTTCATCTCCCGTAATGAATATTGATCCAAATATCCCTCAATGACACTAAACCTTGTGACGCTAAGTAACCTGAGATCTGCCTAAGCTCTACGTCAGTTAAATTAAGGTGTGGCTTATTTTCTTTAAAGCAATAAGCCACCAATCCAGCCACTAAATTCAACATAAAGCCGTTCATACTCCGATGTCTCGAATGTTCAATGAAGGATATATTCTTGAGTTGGTCATTAATTGTTTCGATTATAAAACGGAGTTTTTCAAGTTAGTTGTCGCATAAAGTTAAATTTTATGCCGCTCGCACTTCTTCTTTTTTCTCTGGATTCAAATTTACTTCACTGATCATTCTCCAATCTCTAGACTTTCCTGACCAACGACTTGGATTCTGTAATTTCGCCATTTCATTTACCCGATGACGTTTCGCT
>NZ_PNDU01000456.1:0-792 GCF_005886635.1 Pseudoalteromonas sp. S558
AGCAGTCGGTTTGGTATTTAGGCAAGGCAGCGCCTATGTAGTGTGGTTATTCCCCATAAATAGACGATAACGCAGCATCAATGCCAAACAGGCGCTGCCCGAAGGGTTCTACCTAGGGGCAATTAACTCTTTGTTGCTCGGTTTTTACTTAGCCCACTAGGTTACAAACCTCGCGCCGCGATTAAATAGCCCCTAAATTGAACAAATTTCAATCCACAAAGGTCAACACGCCCTAGTTTAGCAAAAACTAAAACAACTTTACTTGGTTATTATTTTTTATAAACTGCGGGCAAAGTTATGCTCGCAGTTTATTGTTTTTAGTAAGTTGAGTTTGGTGTGTACTGAGGGTTTATATCACCACCAACTTCTTCAGGATCTACGTCGTTAATAAGTAGGATCTCGCGTACGGCTTCAATGTGATCAAGCACACTTTGGTAACGCTCGCCATATTCGTATTTTGTCACTTCAATAGCTTTAGGCATGTAAGTAAAAGCTATTTTTAGGGCGTGGAGTGCTTCTTCGTTTATTTTTTCGTTCATAATGTTCTCTTATGTGTAGGCTATGGTTAATAAAATAACACCAAATATGATTAGGTAAAAACCAAAACTTACAATTATGACGTTTTCTCAAATACGGATACACAATTTAATTAACCTGAGCTCTGGTTAAGAGATTTACTAACGCATTGAATTATGGTGATATTTAAATTTATTTTCTCTAGCCAGAGATTTTCAGTGAAAACAAGGCGAATTTACGCGTCAATAGCTGGTCGTGTGCAAGTAAATTCAAAGC
>NZ_PNDU01000457.1:0-294 GCF_005886635.1 Pseudoalteromonas sp. S558
GCGGTAGCACAAGGGATGGGCGTTGCGTTATTGCCTAATGTGGTAACTGAAGATTTAGTGCAATTAGGTAAATTAACACGGCTAAAGCCACAAAACAATATTTAGCTATCACGGCCATTATATCAATTACACTATAAAGACAGACCGTCTTCGCATGCAGCGCAATTTAGTTGACCACGTCAAAGAGCAACTTTTAAACCCTTCATATGACATTACGAAAGAAAATTTATATACAAACAAAAAAATTTTGAAAAGATTAAAAAGTTGATTTCTAATACCCATCAAAATTATAAA
>NZ_PNDU01000458.1:0-553 GCF_005886635.1 Pseudoalteromonas sp. S558
CCCTATTTTTTGACCTTTAAGTGATTTTAAATTACCTGAAAACCGATCAACTTCACCTTTTCGTTTTAAAAAAGCAATTTCACCGCCTTTAAATGAATTTGATAAACCCAGTAATTCACGGCGTGTTTTGCCCTGCACATAATCAGAAGGCGCTGTATCTTCAATAAAGTATTCGGGCATGAGTATGTCCGCTTTACCCAGCTCAACATTTCGTACCGCGCGTGCCCAAGGTAAAAACTCAATATAAACGCTGTAGCCTTTACTGTTTAACAATGCGACTGCAAATTGATAAACCCAGCCCTTATTACATAAATGATCGCCAATGTAAGGAGGCCACTCCACGGTAGCAATATGAATTATTTTCTCTGCGTTTTTAGCCTCAAATAGTAAACCCGATTTATGGTTATAACCAGCTAAAACACGCTTAGTGTTATCATGATAATAATTGATCGACAGATCCGCGTAGCTATTAAAGCTAATTAATAAAAAAACAAAAGCTAAGTAGTGCATATAAATCCTAGGGCCTATTGGCCTGTCAGGATTGAAATTTGTT
>NZ_PNDU01000046.1:0-18111 GCF_005886635.1 Pseudoalteromonas sp. S558
GTTTGGTATTTAGGCAAGGCAGAGCCTATGCCGCGTGGATAGTACCAATAAACAGGCGATAACGCAGTATAAATGTCAAACCTCGCGCCGCGATTAAATCGTCCCTAGATTGAACAAATTTCAATCCACAAAGGTCAACACGCCCTAGAATTACCGATAACGGAGTCAGCTGTTTGCTGTCATATTTAAGGACAATTGTGAAATCATTTATTTTAGTTTTATTATCGGCTTTAGCTATCGGGTATTACCTAACGGCAAAAGCAAACAGTGGTACTTCTACTAACAGTACCGATGTTGAAAAGTATAGTGATATATTCTTTAAATTAGAGACGTCACCGGTAAGTATGCGTGAAATTATTGTTGGTGCTAAACACTTTGCTATCACTTTGTGTGAAGATGGTGGTTATCAGCAAGCTTTGGGTGGCTCTGTTAGTGCGTGTAAGCTTAATTTTGATAGAACTAAAGACATGTGCTCCAGATACCCTGTTACAGAGAAAGAGCAATTTTACACCGACAAAGCAATAGTTTCTCTATTAGCTGAACAGTTTATAAACTGTGTCAGTAGTTAACGTGACTCTCTATTTAAGCAAATTGGTATGAATTTACTTATCGATTGGTCTTTTTACGATTACTTTTTTTACCTCATCAAGCTTAATAAAATAAGCGTTTCCGCCAATTCCGTTAAACTCCTCATCTGTAAATACTATCGTATTGTCATCAAAAAAAGTAACGGCTTCTTTTTGAGTAACAATCCCCAAGTCTATTTTTGATACATCACCAGAGAAAAATTTATCACCTTCAAAGTTTTCAAATAACCAAATGCTGGTTGAATCAAGTAATACTAATTTTTTACGATCGGGGCTTAGTGCCGCAGAGGTTATCCAACATAATTTTTCCATTGTGGTACAGGTTTTAAATGAACCAATTAACTGTGCTTTAAAGTTCGCAGCGTGGTCGCCTACCTTATAAACCTTTGTTATGCCGTCGAATGGCTCTGTACGGTTTTTAGTAAATAGATACAAATGACGACCTAGCGCGACAAATGCTTCTAAATCAAAATTACGATTATTTGGCTTTATGGGGCTGCCATCCATTTCTGGATAGGTAAATTTAATTATTTCAGCCTGTGTAGTGTCAGTTTTTATATCTATTGGGTTTTCTATTTTATAAATAGTAAGCCATCTTCGATCGTTCTTATTATTACCAAAATCGCCTAAGAAAAAGTGCCCAAACTTATTTTGAGTCATGTCTTCCCAGTCAATGTTTTTAGCGTTTTCAACCAATATTTCTTTAGCGATAGAGCCGTCCTTATTAAGCCGATAAAGCTTAGGATCATTGCCTCCATCGTTAATAGCCCAAAGCCGTTTATGCTTATCAAATTCGATACCTGATATTTCTTTTAATTTAGGATCAATTGAGATTTCTTTCTTGCTGTAAAGGGTATAGATTGAAGAGCCAACAAAAGTCGCTATTATTAAAACTGCGATGGCCATAGTAAGTAAAATGCTTTTTTTCAACATGAAATTTTAGATATTTCAGAGTGTTAATATATATGTATTATCGCTTATAGGAGTTCATAACAAAAGTGTTTTATATTGTAAAGCACTCCCTTTGTATGTTGATTAAAGTAAAAAGACATTTTATTAAATAATAACTGACTTGGCTCGCTGTTGGTTTAGAAATTGCTACAATATATAGAACTTTGTCAAAGTGGTACGGTTGACGTTTCAACTGCACTAAATGCGTGCAATAGCAGAAATATTTGCACTGTAATAATGCTTAAATAAAGTTTTGTTTAACTTATACCAATTGCATTAAATAAGTGATCGGTTATAGCGCGAAGAAAATAGCACAATAACAAGGCGAAAATTGTGACATATAGTTGTTCTATATGAATAATTTTTAACGCAGTTAGTGAGTTATTTAATGCGATAGAAAGGTCATGTTTTTAATAAAATTGGTATTATATGCGTTAAATGATTTTGAATGGAATCCACATCGCCTTTTAGTTTAGTTGTATGGCTTGTGGCAAAAATTAAGTCCCTTTTATGGTTTAGTTGGAGCCTGCTATGTTGAATAAGCGTTTTTTTAAAACAAAAAATGAAGCTGAAGTTACTTTTGAATTTACTCATCCTGAGGCAGAGCAAGTCTGTTTACTCGGTGAATTTAATGATTGGCAACCTGTGCCAATGAAGCTTAATAAAAAACAGGGTGTGTTTAAATGCAAGCAACGCCTTCCAATTGATCAACAATTCCACTTTCGTTATTTAATAAATGGCAACATTTGGGATAACGATCATCAAGCTGATGGCTACATTGGCAATACATTTGGTACAGAAAATAGCATAGTTAATACGCAACGTATAAATTAAGGTAGAGAAATGGACGCTCTTTCGCAGTTGTTTTACCTGCATGGCATTGGCTATGAGTTTACTAAATATAACGGCGAACAGGTTTTTTTTAGCGAAGAGACACGTAAGCGAGCTTTGCAATGTAGTGGTGTAAATCCCGACGATAACAACCAAATTGCGCACCTCAACTATGAGTTAGATGTGGCTGTGTGGTTACAATTAGTACCCAGTATTAGCTTAGTTGAGTCACCCGAGAATACGTTAAAAATACGCATTGATGAGCGTCAATGTCACTTTGTTACATACGTCAAAATAGAATCACTGGGTGTTAATTTAACATTTCAAACGCTACATGGTTTACCTATTGTAGGTGAATATTATCTAGACGGCGTTCGCTATATTGAACTTGCTCTCTCATTACCAAATATTCCTGTGGGATATCATGATGCAACGGTTCAAGTAGGAGAGCAACTAACACAGACGCAAATTTGGTCTGTACCTGAGCAAGTTTATCAAGTAGCCAATAAAAAATGCATCGGGCTGTCTATTCAGCTCTATACTTTAAAAAATAAAGCGCAATTAGGCATTGGAGATTTCAGCGATTTATTAGCCTTAACGCACTTATGTAGTGCGCAAAACATGGATTATATTTTACTTAATCCTCTTCATCTATTATTCGCTGATATGCCACAGCGGGCGAGTCCTTATAGCCCAAACAGCCGTGCTTTGCTAAACCCTCTTTATATCGCCATTGATCTATGCGATGACGCTAAAAATAATTTAGAACTCAATACATTAATGCAAAGCGATGACCTAACTGCGCTGATGCAAAGTAATGAAAAATTTATAAATTACGAAAATGTAAGCTGCATCAAATATAGGTTATTTAAAACGCTTTATAATCACTTTGAGAAAACGGCTTGCTACGAGCGTCGCCAGGCATTTACTGATTTTTGTAATGTGTATTCAAGTACATTAAAAACGCTAGAATCAGATAACTTAATTTTCGATTATTACTTGCAATGGCAAGCGCATTTGCAATTGGCACTTTGCCAGAATAGTTGTGTGGCGCTGGGAATGACGATTGGCTTAATAAACGATTTAGCAGTGGGATGTGCTGGTGATGGTGTTGAATTTAACGCCCAACAAAGTTTATTTAGTCAAGGTGCACATGTTGGTGCTCCGCCAGATCCATGGGCTGAAGCGGGCCAAAATTGGGGCTTGCCTGCACTTACGCCTCAAAAACTTGGCAATAACCACTACCAGTTTTATCGCTCACTCATTCGCGCAAATATGCAAGATGTTGGTGGGCTGCGAATTGATCACGTAATGGCTATTAGGCGCTTATGGTGGTGCTTTGAAACCAACGGCAAACAAGATGGCTGTTATGTTTATTATCCATTTGAACATTTACTCGCCATTTTAAAAATTGAATCGCATATTAATCAGAGTCTTGTTATTGGTGAGGACTTAGGTGTCGTCCCTGCTGAGGTAAGGCACGCTTTGGCATCTAGCGGTATTTTTTCTAACAGTTTGTTCTATTTTGAAAAGCAGTACGATGGCGAGTTTATTTCAATAAATGATTTATCGCCGCATTGCTTATTAATGATTGCCAATCATGATGTACCTCCCTTTATGGGGTGGTGGCAACACGACGATTTAGACATAAAACAGCAATATAATTTAATTGATAAACAACAATGCACCGGCCTTGCTAAACAACGAGTTGAAGAGCGACAAAAGCTACTGCGCTTTATTAACGCCAATCAAACACAAGAGCTTAACTTACAAAGCAATGCAACTGATGTATATCAATCACTTGCATTGTGTTTAGCCAAATCTCAGTCTCGATTATTTGCCTTGCAAATAGACGATTTAGATGAGCAGCAATACCCTGTAAATATTCCAGGTACTGATACTGAGTACCCAAATTGGCGTCGTGCTTTAAACCACACGTGTGAAGAAATTTTTAATAAGAATGCATCTTTTTTAGCTGCTATTGATTCAATAAGGAAAGGTTAATGAACAGCTCTGTAGTAAATAAGATTGGATCATCTTTTAATAATTACGATGCACAAGTGCAAGCCCTAAATATTGGGCGATTTAAAGACCCATTTAGTTTTCTTGGGGTACATAAATTAAATAATTTAAACATAGAGTTACGGTTGTATTTGCCCACTGCTTTGAATGTGACGGTTGATTTTTTGGGTAAAAAAATAAAAGCGCAGCGATATAAGCAAAGTGACTTGTTTATTTCAAAGCTCAACGATTTGCCGACGGCTCCTTATAAATGTGAAGCTGAATATGAAAATGCAGTCATTACGTCTTACGATGAGTACAGTTTTAAGAGTGCGCTTGATGCACAGGCAATGTATTTATTTAATGAAGGTAGTTTAGAGCATGCATACTCGCACTTTGGTGCGCATTTTTGCACCCAACAAAACATAGCAGGTGTGCGTTTTTGTGTTTGGGCACCCAATGCAGCCAGTGTATCTATTATTGGTGAGTTTAATTTTTGGCAAGCTAACCGTCACTTTATGCGTTTTCACCCTGCCAGTGGTGTTTGGGAATTGTTTATACCCGACCTTAAAGCCGATATGTGCTATAAATTTGCAATTACCGCACAAAGTGGAGACGTACTAGAAAAAGTAGATCCGTTTGCATTTAAAATGCAACAAGCACCAGGAACTGCCAGCGTCTTACAATATAAACCAGAGGCTATAACGCTTGATGAGCAAGCCATAAATAATAGACAAAAGCGTAACCACATTGATGCGCCTATCAGTATTTATGAAGTACATTTAGGGTCATGGCAACGCGGTGACAACAATCGTTATTTAAGTTACGCAGAGCTTGCTGACACACTCGTTAACTATGCGCTGGAAATGAACTTTACTCACTTGCAACTAATGCCTATAAGTGAATACCCTTTTGATGGCTCGTGGGGTTATCAACCGGTGGGTTTATTTGCACCAACCAGCCGCTTTGGCGATTACAACAGTTTTAAATATTTTGTAGAGCAATGCCACAAAGCTAATTTAGGCATTTTAATAGACTGGGTACCGGGGCACTTTCCAAGTGATCCGCATGGCTTGCATCAATTTGATGGCACCCACTTGTATGAGCATGCTGATATGCGCCAAGGTTTTCACCCTGATTGGAACACCTATATTTATAACTATGATCGCCCTGAAGTTAAAAGCTTTTTGATTTCCAATGCCATGTATTGGTTGCATCAATTTGGGCTTGATGGTTTGCGCGTAGATGCAGTGGCTTCCATGCTGTACTTAGATTACAGCCGTAAAGAAGGGGAGTGGATCCCTAACTGTTTTGGTGGACGCGAAAACTTAGGTGCAATTGAGTGCTTAAAGCAAGTCAATCTTCGCAGCTATAAAAATAATTCTGGCATTATGATGGTGGCTGAAGAATCAACTGCATGGCCTGGGGTTACACAAGATGTTCAGCACAATGGTCTCGGATTTGGCTATAAATGGAATATGGGCTGGATGAACGATAGTTTGCAATACATGCAACGCGATCCACTTTACAAACAGCACCATCACCACGAAATGACATTTTCGATGGTGTACGCCTTTAGTGAAAATTTCATTTTGCCATTAAGTCATGACGAAGTCGTGCATGGTAAAGGCTCGTTGATTGAAAAAATGCCAGGCGATGATTGGCAAAAATTTGCAAATCTACGTGCGTATTATGCATTTATGTGGGCGCATCCAGGTAAAAAACTATTGTTTATGGGGTGTGAAATAGCGCAGCGAAGTGAGTGGGGGCACGATCATTCAATTGATTGGCACTTATTAGAGCATCAAAGTCACATGGGTATAAAGCAAACGATTAAAACGCTTAATTACATTTATAAAAACCAACCTGCTTTATACGAGCTTGATACAAGTGCAACTGGTTTCACTTGGATAGACAACAATAATAACGAGCAAAGCATTTTAAGTTTTGTGCGCTATGCTAAACGCGCACGTGATTTTGTAGTAGTGATAGCCAATTTTACACCAATGTCATATCAACATTACGATATTGGCGTCCCTTGTAAAGGTTACTATCAAGTCATTTTAAATACGGATGAAACGCAATTTTTTGGCTCGGGGATCGAAGTAACCCAAAATGACGGGCAGCTTATTAAAGCATCTGCTGTTGCAAGTCATGGATTTGAGCAAAGTATTTCTATTGCTATTGGCGGTTTAACGACTATTTATTTGCAAAAGGTTGACGATGAGTAATCAATTTAAAATCACTCATGGCCACGTTGAACCGTTAGGCTCAATTATTGCTGATGGCGGTGTTAACTTTGCACTCTATGCGCCAAAAGCAGCACAAGCTTATCTATGTTTGTTTGATAAAAGTGGCCATTCAGAAATCCTAAAAATAGCGATGAATATTAATGAAGGTGGTATTTGGAGTGTTCATATATCGCCTTTAA
This sequence comes from Pseudoalteromonas sp. S558, assembly GCF_005886635.1. Classification (NCBI taxonomy): domain Bacteria; kingdom Pseudomonadati; phylum Pseudomonadota; class Gammaproteobacteria; order Alteromonadales; family Pseudoalteromonadaceae; genus Pseudoalteromonas; species Pseudoalteromonas sp. S558. Next base: position 6,802 of record NZ_PNDU01000046.1, read on the forward strand.
ATGAAGGCGCTTTGTATGGCTTTAGAGTCGAGGGGGAATACAACCCTAAGCAAGGGCAATTATTTAACGCAAACAAACTATTAATAGACCCCTACGCAAAAGACTTATTTGGCGAATTTACTTGGAGTGAGCGTCATTACGGACAAATGCCCATTGGCACTAAAAGCACCGTTGATAATGCTATTGATATATTTAAATCAAAAGTAATAGCGCCTTCGCTTTATGCCCATAAAAAGCCAAACCATAGATGGTCAAACACCGTTATTTACGAGTGCCATGTAAAAGGGGCAACGTATCGTCACCCTAAAATACCTAAGTCTCTGAGAGGGAAGTTTTTAGGGTTAAGTCATCCAAGTTTTATTGAACATTTACAAAGTTTTGGTATTACAGCCGTTGAACTTTTGCCAGTTCATTCATTTATTAGTGAGCAGTTTTTAACAGGAAAAGGACTGCAAAACTATTGGGGATACAACACTGTTAACTTTTTTACGCCTCACAAAGACTATTTGGTTAACGATGATATCAATGAGTTTAAGCAAATGGTGCAGCAGCTTCATGCCGCTGACATCGAAGTTATTATTGATGTCGTATACAACCACACCGCTGAGGCTGGTAATGACGGCCCTATACTATCCCTCAGAGGCTTTGATAACTTAACTTATTACCGTACTGTAAACGGTCAACCTGATGTATATATAAACGATACGGGTTGTGGTAATACGATTAACATTGATCATCCTCGCGTATTACAACTTGTCCTCGACAGCCTTCGTTACTGGGTCGAGACGATGGGCGTTGATGGCTTTAGATTTGATTTGGCGACGATTTTAGGACGTTCTCAGTCTGGGTTTAGTGCGTCGCATACTTTTTTACAAGCAATTGCTCAAGATCCTATTTTAAACAAAGTAAAGCTTATTAGTGAGCCTTGGGATATAGGCCCTGGGGGATACCAGTTAGGCGCTTTTCCTTCTCCATGGCGAGAGTGGAACGATCAATACCGCGATGTAATAAAACGCTTTTGGAAAAGCGAAGAAGGTATTATTGCCACCGTTGCTAAACGCTTACATGGCTCGTTTGATATTTTTGAGCACAGCGATCGGGGCCCTCTTAATAGTATTAACTTTATAACCAGCCATGATGGCTTCACACTTGCGGATTTAGTGAGCTACGAAGAAAAACATAATGAAGCAAATGGTGAGCAGAACCGAGATGGTCACAGTGCGAACTATTCTTTTAATTGTGGTGTGGAGGGCTTTACTAACGATCCACTTGTTAAAGCACTTCGCTTGCAGCAGCAGAAAAATTTTTTGCTCACACTAATTCTATCTAAAGGCGTGCCGATGCTCGCATCAGGCAGCGAAATGGCCCACTCTCAAGGTGGCAACAATAATGCCTATTGCCAAAATAATCGTACGAGTTGGCTGGCATGGAAAGACTCGCAATTAAATCATACCTTAACCCAATTTGTAGATGATGCACTAAAGATTCGCCGTGCCCACAGTGCGTTTAAACACAGTGTATTTTTGAATGACATAGACGAGCGTTTTACCGTTAGATGGTTTACCGAAGAAGGGGTAACCATGTCTGATGCGCATTGGCATGAAAGTACACGGCAATTTTTGATGTACAGTTTGCTCGACAAGCAAAATAAACATGCGCTCTTGATTATATTTAATGCCAGTAAAAAAGTAGTTTCGTGCCAATTGCCGCCTTCTCCAATAAGCGCGCCTTGGCAAATGGTTTTATCAAGTGTCAATAATGCATCTATTAGTAGTGATAACGGTGCGATGGTTGAAATTTCTGCACAAAGCAGCTGGGTATTCAGTGCAAATTTAGAGGAAATAGGTCATGGCTAAACAAGATGAACAAGTATGTGTAGTAAAGGGTTGGCAAGACGGCCCCGTGATTGATGAAAGTACACTAAAGGATGACTTAACACGGCATTTTTATTATACCCTTGGGCGCGATAAAATCGGCGAATCACAGCTATATTTATATCATGCGTTAGCATTGACTATTCGCGATAGGCTTGTTGCACGCTGTAGAGAAACCAATCAGCAAATTAAGCAACAAAAATGCCGCAAAACTGCTTACCTGTCTCTTGAGTTTTTAATGGGCCGCGCACTGGGTAATGCAATACTTAACCTTGATTTAGACGGACAGGTGGCAGGTGCATTACAAGAATATTGTACAACCATTGAGACGCTTGAAGATGCTGAGCATGATGCAGGGCTTGGTAATGGCGGTTTAGGTCGTTTAGCTGCTTGCTTTTTAGATAGTTGTGCAAGTCTCGCTTTACCTGTAATCGGCTATGGCCTGCGATACGAATATGGCATGTTTAATCAATCTATTGACGATGGGAACCAAATTGAACAACCCGATAATTGGTTGCGCGAAGGGCATCCGTGGGAATTAAGTGCACCAGAGCATGCTAAGCGCGTTAAATTTGGTGGCTATGTGCAAAGTTATACAGATAAATTCGGACGCGCGCATCGTCAGTGGATAAGTTCGCACGATGTACTAGCGGTGCCTTATGATGTACCAATTCCTGGTTATAAAAATAATATTGTTAATACTCTGCGCTTATGGAAATCAGAAGCGACGGACGAATTTAATTTAACTGAGTTTAACGCCGGTAGTTACTCAGAAGCGGTTGCACAAAAGAACCTTGCTGAACAAATCACCATGGTGCTTTATCCAAATGACAGCAGTGAAAATGGGAAAGAGCTTAGATTACGCCAGCAGTACTTTTTATCATCAGCGAGTATTCAAGATATTGTTGATCAGTGGGTTTCACAACAGGGTGAGAGTTTTAGCGACTTTTCTGACTTTCATATTTTTCAATTAAACGATACACATCCAAGCATTGCCGTTGCAGAGCTTATGCGTATTTTGATTGATGATTACGAGCTTGATTGGGATGATGCTTGGCGCATTACAACTAAAACAATGGCCTATACAAATCATACATTGCTACCTGAAGCACTGGAAAAGTGGTCAGTATCATTATTTGCGAGGCTACTGCCACGTATCTTAGAAATCGTTTACGAAATAAACGCACGCTTTTTAGCGCTGGTGGCACAGCACTGGCCAGGTGATGTGAGCAAACAACGTGCGCTGTCGCTGATTGAAGAAGGTGATGAACCGCAAATTCGCATGGCTTATTTAGCAATAGTAGGCAGCTATTCTGTAAATGGGGTCGCGGCATTGCATACTGAGTTATTAAAAGCCGGTTTGTTTAAAGAGTTTTATGCGCTATGGCCAGATAAATTTAACAATAAAACAAATGGCGTAACACCACGTCGCTGGCTAGCACACTGTAACCCGATTTTAAGCAGCCTAATTAGTGAAAAAATTGGCAACGATTGGGTCCGCGACTTTGCTCAAATTAGCCAGCTACGCCGCTTTTTTGATGACCAAGTATTTCATGGACACTGGCAATCAGCTAAACGCGAAAATAAACAACGTCTCGTTGATTTAGTTAAAACACGCTGCGATGTTGAGTTTGATGTGTCGATGATGTTTGACGTGCAAGTCAAGCGTATCCACGAATACAAACGTCAGCTACTTAATATACTGCATGTGATTCATTTGTATGACCGTATTCGCCGAGGCGATACGCAAGGACTTGTACCACGTTGTGTATTACTTGGTGGTAAAGCAGCGCCTGGTTATTACATGGCTAAAAAAATTATCAAGTTAATTAATAATGTTGCCGAGGTGATTAATAAAGATCCCCTTGCCGCACCGTATTTACGGGTTGCTTTTTTGCCAAATTATAACGTAACGGCGATGGAAGTTATTTGCCCAGCAACCGATTTATCAGAGCAAGTGTCTACCGCAGGTAAAGAAGCATCGGGCACCGGTAATATGAAGTTTATGATGAATGGTGCATTAACAATAGGGACGCTAGATGGCGCAAATATAGAAATTAGAGATGCGGTAGGCGCCGACAATTTCTTCTTGTTTGGGGCACAAGCACATCAAATTGATGAGATAAAATCGCGTTACAATCCAGCGCATATAATTGCAGAAAATACTGATTTAGCAAATGTAATGCAGCTCTTAGAAAGCGGACATTTTAATTTATTTGAGCCGTGTTTATTTGACGATTTAATTAACGCAATTAAGAGTTCGAACGATCCTTGGCTGGTTGCACACGATTTTGAAAGTTACATTAGTGCTCAAAAAGAAGTAGATAAAGCTTACGCAGATCAAACCTACTGGACACGAATGAGTATTTTGAATACAGCAGCCAGTGGCATGTTTTCAAGTGATAGAACCATAAGCCAATACAGTGACGACATTTGGCATCTAGAACCCCTTAATATTAGTGCAACAGACTTAACGACAACTAAAAGTCATATCACTAACAGCAAAGACTAAATGGAGAGAGTATTATGCCCAGTTATGCAAATCGTTATATAAGTAGCCTTACCAGAGAAACTTACGCACTAATACTAGCAGGAGGTCGCGGTTCACGGTTACACGAGTTGACCGATTGGCGTGCAAAGCCTGCCGTTTATTTTGGTGGTAAGCATCGGATAATCGACTTTCCATTATCTAACTGCATCAACTCAGGGGTTCGGCGCGTTGGTATTGCTACGCAATATAAATCTCATTCGCTTATTCGGCATGTGAATCGTGCTTGGGGGCACTTTAAAAAAGAATTGGGTGAATCGGTTGAGATTCTACCAGCATCACAGCGTAACGGCGACGACTGGTATTGTGGGACAGCTGACGCAGTTTTTCAAAACATAGATATTATTCGTCACGAATTACCTAAGTATGTAATGATTTTATCTGGGGATCATGTATATCGTATGGATTACGGTGCCCTTTTAGCTAAGCACGTAGAAAATGGCGCTGACATGACCGTTTGTTGTATTGAAGTGCCAGTAGAAGAAGCTGCTGATACGTTTGGTGTCATGACGGTAAATGAAGATAACCGTGTTTGTCGTTTTGATGAAAAGCCAGCAATACCTAGCTCTGTGCCCGGAAAGCCTGGAACCTGTTTAGCATCAATGGGCAACTACGTATTTAATACAGAGTTTTTATTTGAGCAACTTAAAAAAGATGCCGAAAATGAAGGGTCTGGTCGCGATTTTGGTCACGATATAATACCTGCGATAATAGAAGAGCATAATGTATTTGCCTTTCCATTTATGGATCCCCTGCAAGGTGCTCAACCTTACTGGCGCGATGTAGGTACGCTAGATTCGTTTTGGGAAGCTAATATGGAATTAGTGATGCCTGAACCTCAACTTGATTTGTACGATCCAACATGGCCTATTTGGACGTATCAAGAACAAGTTCCTCCTGCAAAATTTATATTTGATGACGATGACCGTCGTGGTATGGCGCTTGATTCTACGGTATCGGGTGGGTGTATTATCTCCGGCTCTGTAGTTAGAAAATCATTATTATTTTCTAACGTGCATGTACGTTCATTTTGTGAAATCGAGGAGTCAGTGATTTTACCCGGCGCTATTATAAATCGAAGCTGCAAAATTAAACGGGCAATAATAGATAGAAGCTGTGAAATACCTGCAGGGCTTGAGATTGGATTCGATCGTAAAACAGATGAAGATAACGGCTTTCGAGTATCCAAAAAAGGTATCGTACTGGTAACACGTGATATGCTCACTGAACTTGCAAAAAAACTAGCACGCCAAGCAAATGAAAATAAAAAATTAGCGTAACAACAAGTTAGAATAAGCACGACAACAAAGCTTGCTCATTTATGAGCAAGTCCACACAGGTTAAAGGAAGTAGTAAATTAATGCATGTACTTATGGTTGCAGCAGAAAATGACGCGTTACCAGGCGCTAAAGTAGGTGGAGTGGCTGATGTGGTGCGCGATGCGCCAAAGGCACTTGCAGATCAAGGGGTAACCGTTGAAGTTGTTATTCCTGATTACGGCTTTGAGCCGCTTACACGTATTTATATTGGTGAAGTAACCGTTGTATTTAATGCTCAGCCTCACGTGTTAACACTGTTTAAAATACAGCAAATGAATAACAATGTGAGTCAAATTGTTATTAGCCATCCGCTATTTAGCGGATCTGGTAGTGTGTATTGTAACGATGCCCCAGGTAGACCGTTTGCAACCGATGCAACTAAATTTGCGTTATTTAATGCGGCCGTGTGTGAAGCGTTATCACAAGGCTTACTTACACGCCCCAATGCATTGCATTTACATGATTGGCACAGTGCTTGTGTTGCTGTTTTGATTAAGTTTGAACCTCGTTATAGTTCACTAAAAAATATACATATTGCCTACACCGTTCACAATATTGCACTGCAAGGTATCAGACCATTTAAACATGATGAATCAAGCTTGGAGACATGGTTTCCCTCGCTAAGTTATAATGGTCAGCATTTATGCGATCCGCGTTATCCGCATTGTTTTAATCCAATGCGAAGTGCTATTAATTTAGCCGACAAGGTGCATTTAGTGTCGCCAACCTATAGCCAAGAAGTGCTTAGTCCTAGTAACTATGACAGAGGTTTTTTCGGTGGTGAGGGGCTTGAACTCGATCTGCAAAATAGTGCTAAACAAGGTAAATTAATTGGTATTCTAAATGGCTGTGAATATCCAGAGTCGAATACTAAAAACGCTGACTTAAATACTCTATATCAAAAAATTGAACATACATTATTTGCCTGGATGAGTAACAATGAACAACTACAAAGCAGCTACTATATTGCACACCAACGACTACAGCAATTTAAAGCCACAGCAGCTAATGGCCCCTTAGTAACAAGCGTAGGGCGTCTTACAGAGCAAAAGGTATTATTGCTATGTCAGCAGGTAGATGGCCATTTGGCTATTGATAGCGTATGTCAAATAATTAATAAGTATAATGGTCGGCTCATTATTTTAGGCTCAGGAGATAAAGAGCTTGAAAGCATTTTTAATAAAGCGATGGCGCGTAATTCAAATCTGTTATTTTTAAAAGGCTATGGGCAAGGTATAGGGGATTTAATGTATCAATTAGGGGATTTGTTTTTAATGCCTAGTTCGTTTGAACCTTGCGGTATTAGCCAGATGCTGGCTATGCGCGCCGGACAACCGTGCTTAGTGCACAGTGTTGGTGGATTAAAAGATACCGTTGAACATGATGAGAATGGTTTTAGTTTTAATGGCACTTCTTTAGTGATGCAAGCAAGTAATCTGCTTAACTGCTTGGATGAAACTTTATCGCTTAAAAAGCACGATCCTAAAAAGTGGCATAAGATAAAAGTAAGTGCACAACAAGCGCGCTTCTCATGGATTGAAGTGGCGGCTAATTACATAGCGCAGTTATATCGATAAACTGTTAAAGAAAATAAAGTTTCGTGACAACTGTACCCGTTTAATGTTTAATTGCTTAGTCTGATATAAAAACTAAGAAGTAGGTAATGTGTCTGTATTTGTTGCAAGGCAAGCAATTTTCAATCGAAGTCAAAAAGTAGTCGCTTACGAGCTACTTTTTCGTGATAGCCCTAAAAATTATTTTCCAGATATAGCCGATGGGCAAGCGACAGCCAGACTTATAATGGAGAACCAGCTTAACCTCGGTACTCGCCATATTACATCAGGTAAAAAAGCGCTTATTAATATAGGGCCTGAATCATTAAAACTCGATTTATGTGCTTTTTTACCTTGCCAAGATGTAGTCATCGAATTACTCGAAACAATAGAGCCTAACGATGACAACTATGAATTATGCAAAAGCTTATTTCATAGTAATTACAAATTAGCACTCGATGATTTTGTATACACACCACAGTGGGACCGTTTCCTAAAGCTGGTCAAACTAATAAAATTTGATATAGCAATCACACCTCTTGATGACATACTCCCTGTAGTAGAAAAACTCCAAGAACATAAGCAAATAAAAATACTAGCTGAAAAAATAGAAACGCAAGATGATTACCAATTAGCATTTGACATGGGGTTTGATTATTTTCAGGGGTACTTTTTTGCAAAACCGACCATGATAAAGCAAAAAGATATTAATTATAACTACGGTTTAATTGTCGCTATTTACGCTGAAGTAATGAAACCAAGCCCTGATATAAAAATTATTTCTGGTCTGTTTGAACTCGATGCAGCCTTGGCTTATAAATTACTGCGTTTAATTAATAGCGGCGTATTTCCTATTCACGGTAAAATCACATCTTTAAAACAAGCACTTGTTTATTTAGGGCTCGATCGTTTAAAGAAGTTTGTCAGCTTAATTGTTACCGCTTATACCGCTGATAAAAAACCAACCGAATTGATGCAAGTGTGCGTAGTACGCGCGCGATTTAGCGAGTTAATAGCTAAGAGAGTAGCAAAGCACCAAGTAGGTGAAGCTTTTTTAACCGGGCTATTTTCGTTGCTCGATGCAATTTTAGATCAACCTATGGGTTTACTCGTCGAAAAATTACCATTCCCTGAGGAAATAAAAGCCGCATTACTCGATGAAAAAAATACATTGTACTATATCTTAAATGTTGTTAAAGCATATGAAACGGGTAGCTGGTGGGCACTTGAGCAAGCCGTTATTCTGCTAAATATTGACAGTGCGATATTACCTAAAATTTATCAACAGTCTGTCGACTGGGCTGATAATTATAAAAATAATATTTAACGGACTCTAGCTTTAATGCGCAACTATAATATGGATTTTATACGGGGTATTGCCGTACTTGGTTTAGCTTACATGAATGGCTATGCGTTCGGGCTTTTTGAGCTAGGATACATTGGCTTGAATAATCCACCAATAAGCGATTTAGTTATTCATACCATTAGCACTTTATTTGTGGATGGACGATTTAGAACGCTTTTCAGCTTGCTATTTGGGGCAGGGCTTTACATTCAATGGCAGCAACATAAATCAACGGTGCAGTTAAAAAGCAGACTTTACTGGTTAATGCTATTTGGTTTAGTGCATGGTTTTTTGCTCTGGGCTGGTGATATTTTATTTGTTTATGGTTTGTCAGGCTGGTTTGTTATTAAATACCTAGAAAGTGACAATGAATTACTTTTAAAGCATGGTGTCGCGTTTATTTTGTTGTGCGGTGTTACTACAGGGCTTGTGATGTATAGCTCACCAACCGATATTATTTATCGCGACTCTCAAGGTTTTACCTCTTTGTACAGCCCGCACTATATTGATTACTTTATTAGCAACCTAGGTATGAATGCATTAATGATATTTATAGTACCAATAATGACTCTGTGGATGTGCGCAGGTATTATGCTCATTGGTATTTATTTGTATAAACAAGGTGTATTTAGTGAAGGCTTAAACACACAACAGCTAGTAACCGTCATTATTGCAACCACCGTTTTTAGTGTGTTAAGGCTCTATACCTCGCAATACAACAGTGGCTTTATGTATGCAATACAAGAGCTACTAAATATGTTTGCTGCGCTTGGTATGGCTACGGTTTATATTCATTTAATTGTTAAGTTTTGTAATAACAGCCCACAAATAGGCACGCTTATCCAGCAAGCGGGGCGGTTAGCATTTACCTTGTATATTAGCCAAACGCTTATACAGCTGTTGCTATATAAAGTGCTATTTACGCATTGGGTACTTAGTTTTAATCGAATTGATTATTGGTTAGTAGCGACCGCATTGGTTGTATTGCAACTGATATTTACAATTATATATAGTCGTTATTTTGATCAAGGGCCGTTTGAATATCTGTGGCGCAAATTAACGCAAGCAAAAATTAATGCTTAAACAGTTATAAATATTAAATTAGGGGAGAAAAAATAGTGCGGGTGGTTTACACTACTCGCCTTAAAAATTACTACGCCATAAGTGCCATGACTGAATTAAAACGTTTAAATAAATTTATTAGTGAAACAGGGTTTTGCTCTCGCCGCGAAGCCGATAAATATATTGAGCAAGGTCGTGTCAGCGTTAATGGAAGCTCCCCTGAAATGGGCGTAAAAGTAGCTGCTACCGATGTCGTATTAGTGGATGGAAAGCCCCTTAAAGAAACACCAAAGCGTGTTTATATTGCTTACAATAAACCGGTTGGTATAACGTGTACAACCGAAAGTAAAATTCAGAGTAATATTATAAGAGCAGTTAATTATCCGACGCGTATATTCCCAATTGGGCGTTTAGATAGACCTTCTGAAGGCCTTATATTTTTAACTAATGAAGGCGACATTGTTAATAAAATTTTGCGTGCGGGTAATAATCACGAAAAAGAATATATCGTTACAGTAGATAAACCACTTAATCGTCAGTTTGTTACCAAAATGGCAAATGGCGTGCCTATTCTCGATACTGTTACTAAAAAATGTAAAGTGACACAAAGTGGTCCTAAAGAATTCAAAATAGTCCTTACACAAGGTTTAAACCGTCAAATACGACGTATGTGTGAATACCTAGGTTACGAAGTGGTTACCTTAAAACGTACCCGTATAATGAACGTGACACTCAAGGGTTTAAAAGTAGGGCAATGGCGTCATTTATCAGATATTGAAATGGCGCAAATAAACGACTCAATCGCAGACTCAGGTAAAACTCAAGAGCATTCGGTCGATAGCAATAAACAATCAGAAAATAATACGCCGGCAGTTACTACAAAACGTGATTTTCAGGGCGAAAACCCACGACGCTTTAGTCAAGGCGAACGTCGTGGTGAGCGCAACGCTCAAAGAAGTAACGACAGTAGTGAACGTAAAACCGAGCGAAGTAAAGCCCCATACCAAAAGCGCTCTACAACCTATGTTGGTAAGCCAAAGAGTATTAAAGAGAATCAATCCTCTGACTCTAAATCGAGTTCCAGAAAAATCCTGACTCTAAAAAAATAAATTAAAGTGTCATTATTTCAATTTTGAATCAGAGCCTGTTGACCTTCTAGTTTAAAAACCTCTCAATCTAGGGACTATTTATCTAGGGACTATTTAATTGAGCAAAGCCTCTGAGCTTTGCTCTCGTTTCTCCCTCACCTCTATGTTGATAACACAAAGTAAATCGCCCCTAGACAGGACTCGAAGAGCTGCGCGTGTTTGACATTTATGCATTGTTGTCGACAATAGCCTGCACCAATGCAATCGTAAATCAAAAGTTTTTAACGCAGTTACCGTTAGTTTTAAGTCCTCAATTAAGTCAGTGTATAAGTGTATATCTAACCTCGTTGTATAAAACCGATTGATTCTTTAGTCTTCTTGTTTGTAACAGGCATTGATCAGACCCCTAGGCAACTTTTTGGATTTTATATAAATGCAACGCATGTCCACCAATGAGCCTTATTATTTTTTCCCTGAACTCATCAAAACCATCCAAGCTGATTTTGTCGCCTTGCTGGAGT